>NZ_PZKN01000004.1 GCF_003046795.1 Desulfonatronum sp. SC1
ACAATGCAGCAGATGCGCACACTCCATTCATGTCTTTGTTGGAATGCCGGGGCACGAAAAGCGACCCGCAAGCTTGAGGAACCAAGCGACGCCCAGGCCCAGATACTGAAGGCCATGGGCTACGGAGTGAGCAGTGGGGTCTTACAGGAATTGGCGACTTAACACACCGAAATCACTTGCGTTTTCAAAAAAAATGACGTTCAATCTGTTAAACTCCTGTCAATCATCAACTTTCAATCATCAACTTTCAACAACTTTGTTTGCAAAATAACTTTTGCACCAAACTCCCAAGCTCTTGCAAGGACGACGCACCATGAAAAAATCCGGATTACTCTCTGAAGCAGCTCTTGCGTTTGAAGTGGTTATCCTGATCACGGCGGGATTGATCGCATTGCTGGCCGGCATCCTGCTTTTCCCCGTCCAGCAAGGGCTGCTGCCATACTACGAGAACGGTCTGTACGGCCTGTTTCTGGTTCTTTTCGCCTTGCAGATCATTGTCTTGGGAAAAACCCCTTTCGGTGAAGCACGGCGCTCAAAGCCGCTACTTGCAATCGGGCTGCTCATCGCGGCCCTGGGGATTGTCTCCTGTTTTATTCCGGGGATTTTGGGCCAGGCACCCCGGATTCTGCTGTTCATCTGTTTCGGTCTGGGCGGTTTTTCCCTGCTTGTGCAGCTCTTTGTTTCCAAGGACAAATACCGGGCCTGGAAACAGCATGGGGGTGTTTTTCATCATCTGATCCTGGGATGCGCGGCGGTGTATGCCTTGTCCATGGTGATCGGCCTGATCGTCCTGCTCCCCGGAGCCCTTGCCCCGCAAGTGACCGCCGTTGTCGTCATATTGTACGGATTATCACTCATCTATCTTTCCTGCGCACTGGAAAAAGTCTGTCGCATGTATCCGGAAGCCCAGGCATCCGGCGGGGGAGAGGGAGAACTGTCAACTGACAAGGCCATGATCCTCCTGTTCTGCCTTTTCATGGTGCTTCTTGGCCTGCTGCTGATTCCTGTGAGTCTGGGCCTGCTTCCTTTTGCGCCTGGCGCGCAGTTGGGGCTTTTACTGCTGCTCTTCGCCCTCCAGATGATGGCCCTGGGCAGCACGCCCATCGGCCCTTTTCCGCGGACCTGGCTGTTGTTTATCCTGGGTCTGGTGGTTGCGTTCCTCGGGACGGTGTCCTGCATCATTCCGGGGTTCCTGCTTTTCCAGCTCACGCTGCTCGTGGGCGTGCTGAATATCTGTGGAGGCGCCGCGACAATCGCAAGAGTGTTCATCCCGTTGTTCAAAAAACCGGACAAGCCGCGAGAGCCCGTGCCGCCCATCCTGGTCAGGCTTTTTGCGACGCAACTGACGTTGGGCGTGTTGGCGATGCTTTTCGGTACATCCATGCTTGTCTCGAACATGATTCCCGCCCTGATCGTGGGCATTATTCTCGCTTCCAACGGGTTCGTCCTTTTGTACCTGCTACGGATTCTGGTTCAAATCGACAGGATCAAGGCCGAGGCCCGGGAATAGCCGAAAATGTCGCATCAGGTCTTGTTCTCGAACCGCAAAATCAGGAACGGCCCTGTATGCGCTTTGGACAGGCAGGTGTCAGACAAGCCAAGCCAAACAACTATTGCCAGGAATGTTGGCGCTGCCAACTTTCCTGGCGCAAACCTCTGGCGAGTTTTGCTTAACCACTTTAAATAATATCTTGAAATTGCAATACTTTCAACGTGGCATGGAACGTGCTGTCCAGTATGGCAACATCATCAACATTCAACCGATACGGAGGCATCTCATGAACATCTGGAGCAAAAAGCTGTTCACAACCGCGGCAATGGCTGCCCTGGTCTGCCTGCTGGGCATGGGCCGGGCCGGGGCGTTTGAGCAAGCGGACCTGGACAGACTGCTGCAGACAAATTCTTGTCCTGGCTGCAATCTATCCAAGGCCAACCTGTCCGGGGCCGACTTGAGGGGGGCTAACCTTGCAGGGGCCGACATGCCCCACATCAACCTCTCCGGGGCCGACTTGAGGGGGGTCAACCTTGAATCGGCAATTCTGTACAGAGCCAACCTGTCCGTCGCCAACCTTGAAGGGGCCGACATGCCCTCCTCCTACCTGTCCGACGCCGACTTGAGGGGGGCCAACCTCAAAAAGGCAAATCTGTACAGAGCCGACCTGTCCGACGCCAACCTGTCCGGGGCTCATTTGCAAGGTGCCGATATAGGCGGATGCAAATGTTACAATGCCAACCTGGACGGGGCCAATCTGCAGGGAGCCACTATTCATAGGGCCGAACTGGCTGGCGCCAGCCTGTCCGGGACAACATGGTATTCTGGCAGAATATGCGCCGAAGGGAGTGTGGGGCGTTGTAATTGAACGTGAGACAGCCGCCTTCTGAAAAAATACTGACGGGCGGGTCGGAAGAATTCATCATCAATCATCAGGAAGGAGCATCACTATGGAAGAAAGAAAGCGTTTTTTTCAGAGCAAGGTCGCCGTCATCACCGGCGCGTCCACGGGAATCGGACTGGGACTGGCCAGGAAACTCCTGGAGAGCGGGGCCGAGGTGTTTCTGTCAAGCCGAACCGCGGCGCATATCGCCGAGGCCGCCGTGTCACTACGGCAGTATGGGGACAAAGTGCATGCGCAGGTGCTCGATGTCCGTGAAGAAAAGGCCGTGACCGACTATATGGACTATGTGGCCGCCCGCGGTCCGGTGGATTATCTGTTCTGCAATGCCGGCGTGGGTTACGCCCTCCCCTACGCCGACGTCACGCAACGCGAGGACTGGAACACCATTTTCGACGTGAACGTGTTCGGAGTCGCCAACTGCGTCCATGCCATGCTTCCTCATCTTCTGAAACAGAAAAGCGGTCACATTCTGATCACTTCATCGGTTGCGGGCATATCTCCGCTCCCCTATCAGACGGTCTACGTCGCCAGTAAATACGCTGTTTACGGTTTTGCCCGGTGCCTCAGATATGAACTCGAGGAAAAAAATATCAAGGTCTCGGTCATCTGCCCCGGAGCGGTCGCGACGAACATCTTTTACCGGGGCCTTGATTATTCACTGAATTTCGACCTGCCCCAACCTCCCAATGCTATTGACATAGATCAGTCCGGAAACGAGATTCTCGACGGCATCCAAAACGGGCAGGAGGTTATCCCCGTCAATGACGATGCGCGTGAGCTGTATAAAAACATTTGCGCGGGCAATGCCGATGGCGTTGAAGCCTTCTTGCAGGCCGTCAAGGAGATGAATCTGGCAACTTTTCGCAAGGCGGCGGCAATGCAGCAGTGATGATGTACGAGAAATTGTAGTCCAAGCAAACTTCTTTCAACCAAGGAGGAACGTCATGAGGAAAATGTGGAGCAAGATTTTCACAACAGCGGCCCTGACCTTCATGCTCTGCCTGACCGGACTGGTCATGACCGGCCAAGCCCAGGCCCAGCGGTTCGTGGACAATGGGAACGGGACGGTCACGGATACGGTGACCAATCTGATGTGGACCAAGCATTCCGCCCCGTTCGCCGAAATTTAATGGCCTGAAGCGACTGCAGCGGCAGACTCTTTCAGCATCTCCGGTATTGACGGCTGGCGTCTGCCGAGCAAGGAAGAACTCGGTGACTTATACCGTGCAATGCAGGGCGGACATCCATTCACCGGGGACCATTCGCGCCTCTACTGGTCCAGCGAGGCCGCCTCGGACTACCGCGCGTGGAGCGTGCATATGAGTGACGGCAGCATGGGCGAGTACCTCAGGTTCTACAACTTCCTCGCCTGGCCGGTCCGCAACGTACAGTGAGGTGCTTGGGAGCTTTGGTTGTTCTGAATACTGGGCTTTTTGGCGAGATGAGGCTGTCCAAGGCGCAGCCTCCGAGGCCCATATTTGCGATTTAGCCCCATGCCCTGGCGGTTGGCAGAGGCAAGAGATTGGATGCGACGAAAAGAATCGGCAACAGAATGTATTCGGCTTCCTGTCACTCAACGAAAATGGAGGTGGAGATGAGAAACAAGGCATTGATTTTTTTAATGACGATACTTTTTCTGGGCGCTTCCCATGCATCAGCATTTGAGGCAACGATCAGCAATCCGACGGATCATCTCGTATTTGTCGATGGGTATGGCGTGGCGCCCGGCACGGACCACAGTGAACTGGCCATGACCATTGGTTTGAATCCCAAAGAAACCTTATCCCTGGATTTCATGCACTATGTTCCTTCCGGTCTGACTGGGAGAATATATGTGAGCAATAGTCATCAAAGTGAATGGCTGCAAATCAGGCCGGTTACGATCCAGGGAGGTGACACGGACGGAATTTCCAATTTTACTCCTTTGTCTGGAAATACATCATGGGATATTTGCTGGAAAGCAGGGACAGTTGCACTTCCCATCAAGGACAATCAATACGGCTTCTGCAAAAAGTGAGAGGAAAAGATGAAAAAAATCGTGCTGGTAGTTATCCTCGTTGGTTTTGGCGCAGGAATCTTGATGACGAATTTTTATCATGACTCGGCATCTGCATACAGATTTCAGAATTCTGCTTTGCAGGCATTTTTCGACGTGTTCCAGCCGCGTGAATCCCATGCCCAGGCAGCACCGCCTCCGTGCGAATACTCATTATCGGACGCCTATCAGATGTGCCGGACCGGATGCGATGGATGGTACTACTACGGCATGGAGCGGGAATCATGCAAGTCCGGATGCATGTGGATGTGGCAGAATGTCAGAAACGGCAACCATCCATCCAATTGCCACTTTCGAGACTGATTCCCGGCCATTGCCCCATGCGGAGTGGTATACGTCAGACAGCCGCCTTCCGTGAAACTAGTGATGGACGGTTCGGTGGTATTCACCATCAATCCCAGACCAGGGGGCGCATGGACATGGGATACTCATTCCGGGCTAGAATGCATCGCGACGTCTGAGCAACGCGGCGAAAATTATCCGGCTCAACTCGTGACAACCCAGGTCTTGGATTGGCCACCAGCTCAGCTTTCCGGATTTGGATCGGACGGCCTCGGCCTGGAACTGCAATCCGGCGCGCAAGGCGTCCTCGCCCTGTCGTAAGCTGACAAGTCGAAAGGAAAGTAGAACGTCTGAGCTGTTGCGCTTGCTGGAAGTCCGGCGAAAATGAAGCACGCCGGATGGAGAGCACCCAGAGGCGTACACCGCCATGACCGTTTCTCGTACGCTGATCGAGTTGACCGTGAGACACGCGCCTCCGGCTGAAATGTCTTCCAGCCAGGTTGACGAGGATATCCCGGAATAAAGGGCCACGGGCTCCCCGGATTCGGCCAGAGTTTCCACATTCTCCGGCAGCCCTGCAAGCCCGAGGTGGATGTGAGCGGACTGCATCGGCAAAAGGTCCGCGGCCACGCGAGGGTGTTTCCGATCCAGGGGAAAAACGTCCTGGATGGGCTCCACGACCAAAGCGGTGGTGTTTGTAGATACCGGCTTGACGTGCCTGAGGCTGCATGTACAGGCATAGAAACGCTGGTCCTGGTGCTTATGTGGAATAGAGAAGCGAAAAATCAGCGTTTCGCGAGTAGCCGCCTCACACCGGGCTTGCTCCGACGAGGGGACGATGAGCAGCAGGTACCTGTCTTTCAGCCCTCCCATGCGGCAAACAAACCCTGGAGCCGAGGGCCCTGACTCTGGAGCAAACTCCAGGGACACCTTGGCGTTGAGTGGAATTTTTTCAAGAATCAGGCGACTGTGGTACGTCCGCGGCTGGCCGCCTGCCTGGTCTTCGTCCGCAAGCCGCTGGACAGGAGGTCGATTTCGAGGATTTCGTTCCTTCTGAGCCAGATGATCTCGCAGCTTGTTCCGCCAGTAGATCATGGCCAGCGATTTCACGAAACCAGGTTGCATCAGTTTTTCGTGTCTGAAATGGCTGGCCGGGAATGATGCGGCGTTCCCCTTGATGAAAGTGGCCCGAAAGAATTCGATCAGTTCCTGAACGGAATTGTTTTCCAGACAGGGGAAGCCATCTTGCCAGGCCGCCTTTCGAGGGTCATGAAAAAAATCGTGCAAGGAAAAAAAGAGCGTGGTATCACCGGAAACCACCACGACATGGGTCTTGAGTGGATCGGTACATGCTTCCTCGTGAAGGCGCAGAAAGGCATCCGGTATTCTGCTGGTTTTCTTGTTGTCTTGGAGCAACTCAAAACAAGCCTCGCGATGGGCGTTGGTCCCGAAATTTTCCAGACAAAAAGTCCCGGCCATGGCCAGCCGATGACGCAGCGGCATGGCCATGCAATCAGAACCTTTTTGAAAAACAGGGTTTTCCTCCCAGAAAACGTATTCCTTTTCGGCAAGATAACTGTAAAACATGTTCTTCCTCAACACGGATCGCTGCTGGTCGAAAAAAACCCGGTCTATTTCCAAGGACGCCGCCTGAAGCTGGTCGTAGTTCAGCCACAAGACCATGCTGTCCAGGATGTCGTGCCAGGCTTCGGAGTGGTTGAGATAGGATTTCAGCGGCTCGCTGCCGCCGTGCTTGTCGCCGTCGTCCCGGAAGGTGTTTACCAACCAGTCGGGCAAAGGCTTGAGGCCGACGTGCCGGTCAGCGGGACAACCGGCAAGAATCCGTCCCAGAAGACGTTCGATACGCTGCGCGAGGTTGAGTCCATCGGCGTCATTTCCGAGTAGCCATCCTCGTTGCTCGAGCCGTTTCAGAAGATCGCCCACGAAATCTTCATGTGGGGTGATGGGTGGGGTCATTGGTTAAGGTGCTTGTGTCAAGCGCTGGGTCAGCCTGCTTTGCGCGCCATGATTCAGGATGGTTGTTGACGTTTCAAGGTCATGCTCGTCATAATGCGTTTGTCCCGTTACAACATTCTTTTCAATGAATAGCCATCGTTCAACCAGATATCAAGCTTTAACCGGATAAACCATGTTCATCACCTTTGAAGGCATCGAGGGCAGCGGCAAGAGTACGCAGAGCCGGATGACGTTCGACCATCTCCAACAGCGAGGCGTTCCGGCGCTCTGGACGCGGCAGCCGGGAGGCTGCGACCTGGGGAGCCGGTTGCGGGCCTTGCTACTGGGCCGGGAAGGCGACGGGCTGACGCCGCTGAGCGAATTGTTCCTGTACCTGGCCGACCGGACCCAGCACGTGGCCGAGGTCATCCGCCCGGCCCTGGCCGCTGGCACGGTGGTACTCTGCGACCGCTTCACGGACTCCACCGTGGCGTATCAAGGCTACGGGCGGGGCCTGGACGTGTCCCTGATCCACCGGCTCAACGCCGTGGCCGTGGACGGCTGCCTGCCCGATCTGACCCTGATCCTGGACCTGCCCGTGGAAACCGGCCTGAACCGGGCCCGAACCCGCAACGCGGACCAAGGCCAAACCGAAAGCGAAGGCCGGTTCGAGGCCGAAGAGACGGCCTTCCACCAACGCATCCGGGACGGCTACCTGACTTTGGCCGCGGATAATCCGGACCGCTACGCCGTGATTCCGGCGCAAGGCGACCCGGAAGAGGTCTTTGGGCGGGTTTGGCCGATGGTGTGCTCCAGGCTGGGAATCGCCGAGCATCTGCTGTAAGCCTCGAAACCGGCGTCAATCGCTCGGTTTCCGGGCCACGATCCGGGCCATTGCCCGGTCCGGGTCGTTGAGGACGCCCTCGAACCGATGCAGCACCTCCCAGTCCCTGAACCACTCCTCCAACTCTCCCGGTTTGAGCAGGTGATCCGGATTGCGCGGGGGGCCGAACTTGGGCTGGTCCACGGTGAAGGTCTCGTAGATCACGTATCCGCCAGGGCGTACGGCCCGACGTATTTCCGGGATCAACGGCCTGTGCAGATACCGAAAGACCAGCACCGCGCCGAAGGTATTTTCCGGCAACGGCGCTCTGTCCGCTGCCTCCAGATCCGTCCACCACAACCTGATCCGCACACCCTGGACCCCGGCCTCCCGCCGCGCCCGTCGCAGGTCTGGCCGGGAGCGGTCGCAGCAAATCACCTCCAGGCCGTGTCGGGCCGCGAATATCCCGTTGCGCCCGTCACCGCAGGCCAGGTCCAGAACCGGCCCGGGGATGCGGTTCTGGTCAAGCAGAAGTGTCCAGGATTGCAGCAACCCGGATGGCGGGCCTTGCCGTTCATGGCTCATCGCGCCTCCCTTTCTTCACTCTTCAATTTCGTGCCCCGCGCTCAACCGCCGGATGCGTCGGGTGTGTCGGATGTGCCGACTGTGCCGACTGTGCCGACTGTGCCAACTTTGTCGGACACTTCATGTCGCAGCAACAAAAGACTTGCAATCATCTGCAACTCCAGAAAATAATTTGCTGTTTTTGACGAAAAATTTTCTCGTCATTATCTTGACAGCCTCTTTCCCATGTTTAGATAGAAAACCGTAAGGCAACACTCATCTTGCACAAGGAGGTATATAGCATGGTTATCGACATGAGTCCCTTCTACGGCGGCATGGACAATTTCGACAGGGTTTTCAACGAGCTGTGGGGCCCGTTGAACATCAGCCAACGCAGAGTCGCCTATCCTCCGCTGAACATCAGCGAGGACGCGGACGCTCTGTACGTGCGCTGCGAAATTCCCGGGGTCAGCGTGGAGGACATCGACCTAACCTTTACGGATTCGACCCTGGTGATCAAGGGCGAGCGGAAGATCGAAAAAGGCAAGTACTTCCGCCAGGAGCGCCCCACGGGGAATTTTCAGCGGGTGGTGAACGTCAACTCTCCGGTGGACGTGGACAAGGTCAAGGCCGTGGCCAAGAACGGTCTCTTGGAAATTCGGCTGCCCAAGACCGAGGACACCAAGCCCCGCAAGATTTCCATCGACAGCATGAATTAGTCACAGGAGGAGAACCATGAGCAAGGATATCGCCCAAACCGAAGCCAAGGGACTGCCGAGGATGAAGCCGGCCACCGACATCCTGGAAACCGGCGACGGATTCTTCATCTATGTGGATATGCCAGGGGTGCGCAAGGAAGACCTGGTCATCGACCTCTCGGACGACGAACTGCGCATCGGCGGCAAGTCCGCCTACCAGGGGGTGACCAACGAGAACCGGATTCACGTGGAATTCGGCAATGTGGAATACACCCGGGCCTTCACCCTGTCGCATATCGTGGACCGGGAAAGGATCAAGGCGACCCTGAAGAACGGTGTTCTGGAACTGCATCTGCCCAAGGCGGAGAAATCCCTACCCCGCAAGATTCAGGTTGAGTTGGAATAATTACAAGCAATGGCAATTCTTCAGAGATGATCACATGAGGAGGTGTATTCCATGTTGAATCGTTTCTTTCCCGCGATGCGGCCCAAAGGCAACGTCGAGAGAGCGCGACAACCGGATCTGTTCAGCATGATGGAGCCTTTTTTCTCGACTCCATTTCCGGCCAGGGGATCGTTTGAAAAAATGATGCCCGCGGTGGACGTCTCCGAAACCGAACAGGCCGTGCTGGTCAATGCCGAACTGCCGGGCTTGGCGGCTGAGGATGTGGAACTGCACGTTGAAAACAACTATCTGGTTCTGCGCGGCGAGAAGAAAGAGGAACGAGAAGAGAAAAAGGAAAACGCCGTACACAGGGAATGCTCCTACGGCAGATTCAGCCGCTCCATCCCCTTGCCGACGGAAGTCCAGTCCGACAAGGTCACGGCCAAGTTCAAGAACGGGGTGCTGAAAGTCACCCTGCCCAAAAGCGAAAAGGCCCAGACCAGGCGCATTTCCATCGAAAGCTGAACCGCTTTCCCGACCCCATTCGATCAATCAAAAGCCCGTGCTGGAACTTCCGGCGCGGGCTTTTTCTTTGGGCGCATTTTGAAAAATAACCGTAGGGGCAGGCCTCGCGCCTGCCCTGGCTCTACGCAATTACATGAAATGCCAGAGCATATTACTGCTGCTCCGCGTTGCCGCGCCCATCCAAGGCGGCCGCCAGGGCCGCCCCTACGACGGTTGCCTGACCTGAAAACGATCCAGAAAGATGCGCGTCCCGCCGCCGGACTCCAGGGCGTTTTTCAGATTATCCGGGCTGGTGATGATCACCTCCTTGCCTCCCTTGACCAGAAAATCAATGGCCGCCGCGATCTTCGGCCCCATGCTTCCGGGAGGGAAATGACCCTGGGCTAGGTAGGTCCGCATATCCTCCACCGTGACGTCGTCCAGGTCCGTTTGGTCCGGAGTTCCGTAGTTGAGGCTGACCTTGGGCACGGCCGTGGAAACCACCAGCAGATCCGCGCCCAGGGCCGTGGCCAGCAGGCCGGTGGCCAGATCCTTGTCAATGACCGCGGCCACTCCGCGCAGCTCTCCGTCCTCGCCGCGAACCACCGGCACCCCTCCGCCTCCCACGGCCACCACGTTGAAGCCCTGTTCCAGCAAGGATCGGATCACGGGCAATTCAACGATCTCCAGCGGCCTGGGGCTGGGTACGACCCGCCGCCATCCCCGGCCCTGGTCCGGCTTGAGCACCCAGTGCGGATACTCCTCGCGCAAAACCGGCAGGTCCGCCTCCTGAAAAATTTCGCCCACGAACTTGTCCGGGTCGGCAAAAGCCGGGTCGTCCACATCCACCAGAACCTGGGTGACCACGCTCACGGCCATGCCGCGGTTGGTCGCACCCAGGCCGCGACGGCGCAATTCATTGCTCAAGGCCTGCTGGATCTGCCAGCCAATGGCGCCCTGGGTGTCCGCCACGCAAGAAGACAGCGGCACGGGATGCATCCCGGCCACTTTTCGGGCGATCTCCGAGCGCCGCAGGATAAAGCCCACCTGGGGGCCGTTGCCGTGGGTGACGCAAACCTGGCGGCCGGCTTCAATGACATCGGCGACATGGCGCACGGTCTCCCGGATGGCCTCGTACTGATCCTCCACCGAGACCTTTTCCTTTTCGCTGATCAACGAATTGCCGCCCACGGCAATGACTACCAGATTGGAGTTCGGCATGGTTCAAATTCTCTCATTTCTTGAACAGGATGAAGGATTGCGATCAGCGTCTCACACCTCAAACCAGCGGCCGAACCATGACCTCGGTTCCGGCGGTGAATCCTTCCCGGTTCTCCGGAATTTCCATCAGCCCCTGGGCCTGGAGCAGGGTTTTCAGCAGGCCGGATTTGCCCAGGACCGGAGTGGCCGTGAGGCCGCCGTCCGCGTCCCGGTTCAGGGCGACGCGGACAAAGTCCGTGCGGCCTTGCCGGGAGGCCACGTTCCGGGACAGGCGGGCCGGAACTGTCTCCAGCGGGCCGAGGTCAAAGGCCTGATCCAGGCCTTGAAGATGGGCCAGGAAGGGCAGGACAAGGACCTGCATCACCACCTGGGCGCTGGCCACCTGGCCGGGCAGGCCGAGAACCGCCTTGAGACCGGAGTCCGTTTCCGTCCGGGCCAGAATCGTCGGCTTGCCGGGACTCATGGCCACGCCGTGGGCCAGGATTTCCCCGCCGGGCAGCCGTTCCAGGGCTTCCAGGGAATGATCCCTGGTTCCCACGGAGCTGCCGCCGGACACCAGAACCACGTCGCACTCCGTAAGCCCCTTTTCCAGGGCCGCGGTCAGGGTTTGCAGGTCGTCACGGACCAGTCCGAGGCGAACGGCTCTGGCCCCGACGGCTTGGGCCAGGGCCGCGAGGGTGTGGGAATTGACGTCCCGGACCAGTCCGGGACGCACCGGCTGATCCACGGCCACCACCTCGTCGCCGGTGGAGAGGATGCCCACGGTGACCGGCGCATACACCCTGACCCGCGAATACCCCAGGGCCGCCAGCAGGCCGATCCGAGCCCCGTCCAGGCGCGTGCCGGGTTGGAGCAGGGTTTCTCCGGCCTGGACGTCCTCGCCGCGCAGCATCACGTTGTCCCAGGGGGACAGGGATTTGTGGACCTCAATGGTCGCGCCGCCCAGCTCGCCCACGGAATCCGATGTTCCTTGCCCCCCCATTTCCAGGGTCTGCTCGACCATGACCACGGCGTCCGCGCCCTGGGGCAGACACCCGCCAGTGGTGATCCGGGCGCAGGTTCCCGGTTCCAAGGCCGCATCGGTCGGGGTTTCGATGGCCACGGAAAAGGCCAGGTCCAAGTAGGTGGGGTTGGACTCCGAGACCCCGAAAGTGTCCGCGGCCCGCACCGCGTAGCCGTCCACGCAGGAACGGTGCATCAAGGGCAGATCCTCGGCCGCGACCACGGGCTCGGCCAGGACCATGCCGAAGGCTTCGGCGGTTTCCCGCTCCAGGGTCGCGGTGCGGGGAAAGGTCTTCAGGGCCTCGACGAACCGGGAGATGGAAACGACCTGAAAAAACGATTCCTTCATGACGTCCCTCCCGGTGCCGGACCGAGATGAACGTCAATGGCCCCTGGCGCGTAGCCCTTGAGCTGACACAACATGCCCCGCAGGGTCGAGGCCATGACCCTGGCCACGAAAGGATTCATGCCCAGGGGAACACCGTTGACGCGCACGGAAAAAGAGTCCTCAACGGCCTTGCAATCCTCGGGAACGGCCCTTCCGGCCACCATGTCCCGGGCCAGCTCCCCGCAGTCCTCCCGTCCGCACGCCCCGCAATTCAGCGCCGGGAGTAAAAACCCGCGCCGCAGCACCAAATCCGCGACATCCTCCACGGTTGCGCAAACGGGCAGGCCCGTCGATCTTTCTTGCTCCCAGACGGCCAAGGCCAGACCGTCTGCCAGAGCGGCGGGATCGTCCCCAGAATCGGGCTCGATTCGCGGCAGAATTATCCTGGGCAGGAAGTTCATCTTTTTCCCCCCTTCCACCAGGAGAATGTCCGCGTCCAACAGGGACCAGGCTGCCATCACCGGCATGGCCTTGGGCAGCAGAAGCATGGTCTGGTCCGGATTGATCCCGGCCACGGGGCATCCGGTCCCGGCCAGCCTGCCCGTATCCATCGCACCCAGATCAAAGAGATGATGGCTGCTTTTGATGATCCCCACCCTGTGCCCCTGGTCGCGCAACTGTTTGGCAACCTGGGTCACCAAGGTTGTTTTGCCGGATTTATGAAAACCGACGAAGCCCATGGCTCGCGTGGTCATGCTAACGTCTCCTTTGGTTTGTTCCTTCTCAAATTTCTTCGCCCCGCTTGATCCGTCGAGGATAGCAGAAACGATTTCTCGGGCAAACAAGCCAATGGGCGCGTTTTGACAGGCTACCTTGATTGCGCTAAAAAATTCAGTTTCGCTTTTTGAGATGCTGGTGGCGGGTTCGGGCAAGGACCGCCCATCACTCCGGCACACTGGCCGACCCATCAGCCTGCTTATGTCGGCCTGCTTTTATTGTTCCCACCCTCAAGGAAACACTAATGACCATGATTCAAAGCGGCAAAGGATTCGTGGACCTTTTTCCGCCCAAAAGCGACCTGTTCACCTCCATAGAATCCACGGCCCGGGACGTGTTCGCCGGATACGGCTGTCGGGAATTGCGTACGCCGATCATCGAGTACACGGAACTCTTCGTGCGGGGCATCGGTGACGAGACCGACGTGGTCCAGAAGGAAATGTACTCCTTCCCGGACCGCAAGGGCCGCTCCATGACGCTGCGGCCCGAGGCCACCGCCGGAGTGCTGCGGGCCTGTATCCAGCACAAGCTGCTGCGCCAGGACGAGGTGCTCAAGTTCTTTACCCTGGGGCCCATGTTCCGCTACGAGCGCCCGCAGATGGGCCGCCAGCGCCAGTTTCATCAGATCAACGTCGAAATACTGGGATCAGCCTCCCACCTCGTGGACGTGGACATGCTGTTCATGCTCCACCGCTTTCTCTCGGAAATCGGCCTGACCGACCTGGAGTACCAGCTCAACAGCCTGGGTTGCGCCGCCTGCCGACCAACATTTCGGGCCGCCCTGGAAGACTATCTCCGGGACGTGGACCAGACGGGCCTGTGCGAGGACTGCCAGCGGCGGATGACCACCAATCCCCTGCGCGTGCTGGACTGCAAGGTTCCCGGATGCAAGGCCTTGACCACGGGGGCTCCGGTGATCACGGACCATAACTGCGATTCCTGCCGGGTGCACTTCGGTGCCGTGATGGACCTGCTGGGCCGCTCCCGGCTCCAGGTCACGCTCAATCCCCTGCTGGTCCGCGGCCTGGACTACTACCAGCGCACGACCTTTGAAGTGGTCTCCACGGGCATCGGCGCGCAGTCCTCGGTGGCCGGGGGCGGACGCTACGACGGCTTGGTCAGTCAGCTCGGCGGCCCGGACGTACCGGGCATCGGCTTTGCCTGCGGCCTGGAGCGTCTGGCCATGCTGGCCCCTGAACAGCTGGATACGGGAGTGGACGTGTACATAGCCGTGCATGCCGACACCCTTCTGGAAAAAGCCCTGGAGATCGCCCAGGTTCTGCGCGGCCAACGTTTTTCCGTGGAGTTCCCCTACGCCTTCCGCAGCCTGAAAAGCCAGATGCGCTCGGCGAACAAGGCCGGGGCCCGCTTCGCGCTGATGCTGGACGAGGACGGGGCGGCTCAGTGCACCGTAGCGGTCAAGGACATGCGCGACGGCGAACAATATACCGTGTCCGAAGCGGATCTGCCGGGGAACCTGCTGAGCCGGATGGCGGGCGGCAATTAGCCGATAACTTTAGTAATGATACCATCTTTCGTAAGGATTTCCTTCCCATGACCGAAACCACATCACAGCGCGAATGCGAGGCCCTGGGCGATTGGCGACGCAGCCATCATTGCTCTCAACTGCGGATTGACGACACTGACCGGGAGGTCTGCCTGATGGGCTGGGTCCAGTTTCGCCGGGACCACGGCGGGCTGATCTTCATCGACCTGCGCGACCTGCACGGACGGACCCAGGTGGTGTTCAACCCGGAGATCAACGCCGAGGCCCATGCCCGGGCCCACGTCCTGCGCTCCGAATACGTCCTGGCCATTCAGGGCGTGGTCCGCGCCCGGCCCGAAGGCATGCGCAACCCGGCTCTGCCTACCGGAGACGTGGAAGTGGAGGTCCGGGCCTGGAAGCTGCTCAACAGCGCCAAGACCCCGCCTTTTCCCATTGAGGACCGGGTGGAGGTCACCGAGTCCACCCGCCTGGAGTACCGCTATCTGGATCTGCGCCGTCCCCAGTGCACCCGTAATCTGATTCTGCGGCACAAGGCCACCCAGGCCTTCCGGAGTTTTCTGAACCAGGAAGGCTTCCTGGAACTGGAAACCCCGATCCTGACCAAGAGCACCCCCGAGGGCGCGCGGGACTTCCTGGTCCCCAGCCGCATGAATCCGGGCTCGTTCTACGCCCTGCCCCAGTCGCCGCAGCTCTTCAAGCAATTGTTCATGGTCGCGGGCATGGACCGCTACTATCAAATCGTGCGCTGTTTCCGCGACGAGGATTTGCGGGCCGACCGTCAGCCGGAGTTCACCCAGATCGACCTGGAGCTGTCTTTCGTGGATCAGGCCCAGGTCATGGATCTAGCCGAGCGGATGATTCGCCAGGTGTTCAAGGAGTCCCTGGACATCGACCTGCCCGACCCGTTTCCCCGCCTGACCTACGACCAAGCCATGGGCGCCTATGGGGTGGACAAGCCGGACATCCGCTTCGAGCTGTTGCTGCACGACGTGACGGACATCGTCCACGGTTCCCAGTTCAAGCTTTTCGCCTCGGCCAAGCTGGTCAAGGCCCTGGTCCTGCCCGGGGGATCAACCCTGTCCCGCAACGACATCGACCAGTTGACGGAATTCGTGAAGATTTACGGTGCTCAGGGCCTGGCCTGGATCAAGATCAAGGCCGACGAGTGGCAATCGCCCATCGCCAAGTTCCTTTCGCCGGAAGAACGAGCCGGGCTGACCGCGGCCCTGGGACTGAAGGAGGGCGACATCGTCTTTTTCCAGGCCGCCTCCCCGGATGTGGTCAACGCGGCTTTGGGCAACCTGCGCCTGGAACTGGCCCAGCGGTTCAACCTGGTGGACGAAACCAGCTTTCAACCGGTCTGGATCACGGACTTTCCGCTTCTGGAGCACGATCCGGACGCCCAACGCTGGGTGGCCCGGCACCATCCCTTCACCAGCCCCCAGGACGGCCATGAAGGACTCCTGGCTGATCGGCCCGGCGAGGCCCTGGCCAAGGCCTATGACCTGTGTCTGAACGGCTACGAGATCGGCGGCGGATCGGTGCGCATCCATTCCGCGGCCCTGCAGGAACGGATGTTCGCGGCCCTGGGCATCGACGAAGAAGAGGCCCGTGGGCAGTTCGGGTTCCTGCTCAAGGCCCTGGATTTCGGCGCCCCGCCCCATGCCGGGATCGCCTTTGGCCTGGATCGGCTGGTGATGTTGATGACCGGATCGGCCTCCATCCGGGACGTGATCGCCTTCCCCAAAACCCAGAAGGCCTCGTGCCTGATGACCCAGGCCCCTTCGCCCGTGTCCAACGTCCAGTTGCGCGAGTTGGGATTGAAGGCCCGGGAAGCGGTAAAGTAGGTTCGGCTGATGATTCGTCCCGTACTGACATACCCGGACCCGATTCTGGCCAAGACCGCGGCGGAAATCGAGACCATCACCCCGGAAATCCGCCAACTGGCCGAGGACATGCTGGAGACCATGTACCACAAGGAGGGCCTCGGTCTGGCCGCTCCCCAGGTGGGCGAATCGTGCCGGTTGATCGTGGTGGACGTGACCGGTCCGGACAAGCGCGAGGAGCCGCTGGTTTTCGTCAACCCCCGGATCGTCGAGGCCCAGGGGCAAGTGGAATCCAGCGAGGGATGCCTGAGCGTCATGAACTACCGGAGCAAGGTCCAGCGGGCCGAGCGCGTCCGGTTGCAGGCCCTGAACCTGGACGGCCAGCCCGTGGAGGTGGAGGTGGACGGCATGCTGGCCATCTGCCTCCAACACGAACTGGACCACCTGGACGGCGTGCTCTTCATCGACAAGATCAGCCGTCTGAAACGCTCACTCTACGAGCAGAAGTTGAAAAAATGGCTCAAGAAGCATTGACGCCCCTCACCTTTTCCGCGCCCATTTCTGCCCATGGGACGTCACCCGATACCGGCTACCCGTTGCAGGTGGTATATTTCGGCACCCCGCCTTTTGCCGCCCGGATATTGGACGACCTGAGTACGGATCAACAAGTACGTATCCTGGCCGTTGTCACCCAGCCGGACCGCCCCTGCGGCCGGGGCCGGACCTGCAAACCGTCCGCGGTGAAGGAAGCAGCCTTGAAGACGGGCTATCCGGTTCTGCAGCCGGAAACCCTCAAAGACCCGGCGGTGGTTGCAGCATTGGAGGCTTTTCAGGCCGACTTCTTCATCGTCGCGGCCTACGGCCTGATCTTTCCCGAGACGTTGCTCAACCTGCCCATTCACGGCTGCCTGAACGTTCACGCCTCCCTGCTGCCGCGTTACCGGGGCGCTTCGCCCATCCAGGCCGCGCTGCTGGCCGGGGACCCGGCCACCGGGATCACCATCATGCGCATGGCCAAAGGCATGGATACCGGGCCGATCCTCTTGCAGCGGGCCATGGGCATCGACATCAACGACACGGCCCAGACCCTGCACGACAACCTGGCCGCTCAGGGCGGCAGGCTGTTGCTGGAAACCCTGGCTCGACACCGGGCCGGCACACTGGTCGCCTTGGAACAGGATCACTCCTTGGCCACCTACGCCCCCCGGCTGACCAAGGACATGGGACTGATCGACTGGAACCAGCCGGCCCGGGTCGTTCATGACCACATCCGGGCCATGCATCCCTGGCCCGGAGCCTATTTCTTTTTGCCTGGAGAAAACCAGACCAAACGCAAGGTCGCCGTACATCCCGGCCAGATCGGCGAGCCCCTGGCCAGCAAATCCGCGGTCGACGCACCTCAGGATGCGGGCAAGCCCGAACCCGGCACGTTCATCGACATGCACGGCGACATGCTGGCCATTGCCTGCCGGGACAAGGCCTATCTGGTGCGCCATTTCCATCCGTCCGACGCCAAGCGCATGGACGCTCAGGCTTTTCGCTGCGGCTATCTGCGCCAATTTTGCCCTGGCGACCGTCTTTGCCTGGGGCTGAACGAACCGGACGGGTCGGACGGGCCCCCACCCGAGGAATCCTGATGCCCCTGAAGCCGCTTGAGCCGCCCCAAAAACAGGATCGGAAACCGGACCTGGACCCGGAATTCCTGGAAAAGGCCTCCAATCCCGGAAAGCGGCTGTTCATCGGCCTGATACTGGCCACGTCGTTCCTGCTTTGTCTGATCCTGGCCTTCTTGTGGGTGATCCCCTTCATCGGCCTGCAAAACATCCATCCTTTCGCATCAGGTCTGCTGGCCGTCGCCCTGCTGGCCCTGGGGGCCATGATCCTGTGGTCCTCCATCGGCATGGTCCTGAACATTCTTTTGGGCCGCAGCTTTCCCCTCAGTTCGCGGTTTCGAGGGATCACCATCAAGCTCTTTCTGCCCCTGATGACCCTTCTGGGGCGGCTGTTCAACATTCCCAGGGACGACATCCGACTGTCCTTCATCAAGGTGAACAACGAGCTGGTGACCTCGGAACGAGGCCGGTTCCAGCCCCACGAAATACTCCTTCTGCTGCCCCACTGCCTGCAAAATTCCCGCTGCCCCCGACGCTTGACCTACGACATCAACCACTGCAAACGTTGTGGAGAATGCCCTCTGGACGGACTGATCGGCCTGGCGGAGACCTACGGCATCCGCATCGCCATCGCCACGGGCGGTACCATCGCCCGACGGATCGTGGTCCAGAACAAGCCCAGGCTGATCATCGCCGTGGCCTGTGCCCGGGATCTCTCCAGCGGCATCCAGGACACCTACCCCATTCCGGTCTACGGCGTCCTCAACCAACGCCCCTTCGGCCCCTGCCTGGACACCCTGGTGGACCTGCCAAACATCGAAGCCGCCCTGCAACGCTTTTTGGCCGAACCGGCGCGAAGCTGACGCCATAACATGCCCCAACCAACCATCCCCCCGGCCCGCCTCGCGGCCCTGGCCGCCCTGGGCCGGATCATGCGGGGCGAGGACGCGCAGTTTGCCTTGGACGGCCAGATCCGTGAGCGCAAGCTGGACATCCGGGACGCCAACTTGGCGTCGGAGTTATGTTACGGGTATCTGCGCCACAAGGGCAGGCTGGCCTTTTGTCTGGACCGGTTCCTGCGCAAGCCCGGCAACCTGCCGCCCCAGTGTCGGACGGCCCTGGAACTGGCCGGATATGAGGCACTTTTTCTGGAGCGGATTCCGGAGTTCGCCACCAGATCCTGGCTGACCAACCGGGTTCGCAAGAAGTGGGGAGGCGGCCTGGCCAAGGTGGCTTCGGCCTGGATGACCTGGGTTTTTGAACAGTCCGAGGCCCTGCTTGACCCGGATTTCTATCGCCAGGACGCGCCAAATGAGCGGACTGACCAACGAACGTTCCTCTCCCGCTACCATTCCCTGCCGCTTTGGATCGTTGATCTGTGGATTGACGGCTACGGCCTGGACACGGCTTCCAGGCTGGCCGAGGCCCAGTCCGCGCCTGCTCCTTTGGGGCTGCGACTCAACCCGCTGCATCCCAGGCGGGACGCCCTGGTCCGTCAGATTGAGGCCTTTGCCTCGGAACTGGAAATTCTCGATCCTCTGAGCATCGCTTGTTCCCGGGAAACGGCCCGCCGAGCGTTTCCGGACCTGACCGAGGATATCCAAAACGGGGCAATCTCCCGGCAAAGCCTGGAAGCGCAACGGATTTTGCATGCCTTTGGCGCGGGCTCCTGGCCGGAGCCGGTCTGGGACGCCTGCGCGGGGAGAGGCGGGAAGACCGCGTATCTTCTGGAACGGGCCCAATGCCAAGTATGGGCGAGCGATCCCAACGCGGTCCGCCTGCGCGGCCTCGTCCAGGAACTCCGCCGCCTGAACCTGCCCCCCATCCCCGTGGTCCTGGCCCGGGCCGACGCACCGTCGCCCTGGAAGGAGCACCCCCGAACCATCCTGCTGGACGCGCCCTGCTCCGGCCTCGGCGTCCTGGCCCGACGCCCGGACAGCAAGTGGAAGCGCACCCCCAGGGACATCCCGCCCCTGATCGCCCTCCAGGACCGCATCCTCCAGCAAGCGGCCGCGAGTCTGCCCCCGGGCGGGCGCATCATCTACATCACCTGCACGCTCAACCCCGCGGAAAATCAGGAGAGGATCGACCACTTTCTCGACAGTCGCCACGACTTCGCGCTGACGAGCCAATACGCCACTCCGCCGGATTCACCGGGCAGGGAGTTTTTCTGGGGAGCGGTGCTGGAGAGAACGAGCGAATGAATCGGCGCGGCGCGGGGTTGGAGCAACTTGGCGGAATCCCTGTCGGAATCACTCAAGAATCCACCACGGCCCCTTCCACTTCCCCGATCTCGCCTTCCAGCTCTTCCAGTCGAAGCATCAAACGTTCGGCCTGTTGCTCCACTTCATGGTATTCCTTGCTCAAGCGGGTAAATTCGTCGCTTTGGGCATAGGTTTTCGGATCAGCCAGGATCGTTTCCAGGTCGCTCTGGCGGGTCAAGACCGTTTCCAGTTCGGACTCGGCCCGGGCGTATTCGGCTTTCAACGGCTTGAGCTTGCGGGAAAGCGCGTTGCGGCGCTCAGCCTCGGCCCGGCGGCGTTCCTTTTCATCCTGGCGTGAGACCTTGCCGACCTGGGTCGGCTTTTCCACAAGGCATTCGGAGAGGGTCGCGCGGCGATGCTCCTCGTACTCTTCGTACCCGCGAGAAAACACGTGCAGCCCCTCCGGCCCCACGGCCCAGACCTCTTGAGCCGCCTCGGCCAGCAGACGGCGGTCGTGGGCCACGAAGATCAGGGTCCCGGTGTATTCCTCCAGGGCGCGAATCAAGGCTTCCCGGCTTTCCAGATCCAGGTGGTTGGTGGGCTCGTCCAGGACCAGGAAGTTGGCCCGGGCCGCGAACAGGGAGGCAAGCAGCAGGCGACTCTTCTCTCCGCCGCTGAGGCTGGACACCGGGCGTTCCCAATATTCCTCGCCCAGCAGAAACAACCCGAGAATGGAGCAGACCTCGTAATGGCTGGCCTTGGGACCGGCCAGACGACGCATTTCGGACAGGACCGAGGTTTTCGGATTGAGAATTTCGGTCTGGTGCTGGCTGAAATAGCCCATGACCGTATTCGGGCCGACCTTGATCCGCCCCGCTTTGGGCGCCAGATCCCCGCTGATCAGCTTGAGCAGCGTGGTCTTGCCCGCGCCGTTGGGGCCGACCAGGGCCACCTTCTGTCCCCGGTAGAGCTGAAAGGTCAGCGGCGGCCAGAGCGGTCGGCCATCGTCAAAGGCGAAGCCGAGGTCAGCGGCGGCCAAAACCGTCTGATCCCCCCGGCTGGGTTCCGGCAGGGAGAAGGACAGGGTCTTGGCCCGGACCTCCGGGCGCTGCTCCCGGAGTTCATCCAGCTCCTTCCGCAGCTTGTCCGTGCTCTTCAATTTGCTCTGGGCCTGCCGGGCCTTGCTGGCCTTGAACCGGAAACGGTCGATAAACACGGCCTGGTGACGAATCTTGTCATCAATGGCCGCGGCCTGACGCTCCCACTGCTGCTCCATTTCCTCCCGCCAGGCCAGGAATTCGGAAAACGTGCCGGGACGGAGAATAGGCTTGGCTTCGCCCAAATACAGGGTCTGGGTGGCCACCTTGTCCAGAAAGACCCGGTCGTGGGCCACGAAGATCAGGACGCCGTCAAACCCGAGCAGATACTCCTCCAGCCAGGTCACGGCCTCAAGATCCAGGTGGTTGGTGGGCTCGTCCAAAAGCAGCACGTCCGCCCCGGCGGTGAGCACCCGGGCCAGCTTGGCCCGCTCCCGCCAGCCGCCGCTCAGGGCTTGCAGGGGCTTGCCCAGATCGGCCTCGGTAAAACCCAGGCCGCACAGGATGGTCTTGGCCCGGTGTTCCGGGCTGTAACCGAGTTGGTGCTCCAACACGGTCTGTTCCTCGGCCAGAATCTTCAAGACTGCTTCATCCCGGCGCTGGACCGCGTCTTCCCAGCGATGCCAGAACCCGGCCCAGGACGGCAAGGCGTCCATGACCCAGGGCAACAGCCAGCGCTCCAGGTCGCCCGCGTCCAGTTCCTGGGCCACATACCCCAGACGCGCGCCGGTTGAAAAAATCACCCGGCCGCTGTCGGGATTGGATTCCCCGGCCAGAATGCGCAGTAAGGTGGATTTGCCCGCGCCGTTGGCGCCGACCACCGCCAGGCGGGTTCCGCCGACGATTTCCAGATTGAAATCCTTGAAAATATCCCGACCGCCGTAGGACTTGGTCAGGGCATGTATGGTGAGTTTGGACATGGAGAGAGTAAAGGTAAAAAGTTGATGGTTGAAGGTTGAATTTTGCGGCCCGTCTCGTTTTGGGATACCCTGGGGTGAATTGGAAGAACCGTTACGCAACCGCAGCCCGCGTTCGCGCGGTGATACTGGAGGATAACATGGAACTGTCCGGCAAGAAGGTCATGATCATGGTTGCTGAATTGTTTAATGATTACGAATACATCTACCCCTACTACCGGCTTCTGGAAACCGGGGCTCACGTGGAGGTGGTGGGTGCCAAGGCCGGGGTGGTCTATTCCAGCAAGGTCGGAACCACGGCCAAGAGCACGGCCGCGGCCAAGGATCTGAACCCGGCGGAGTTCGCCGGGCTGGTCATTCCCGGCGGCTACGCCCCGGATTTCATGCGCCGCGATCCGGCCATGGTTTCGCTGGTTCGGGAACTGACCAACCAGGACAAGGTCGTGGCCGCCATCTGCCATGCCGGCTGGATGCTGGCCTCGGCCAAGATCCTTCAGGGCCGCACCGTGACCTCGTATTTCGCTATCAAGGACGACCTGATCCATGCCGGAGCGAACTGGGTGGACCAGGAGGTCGTGGAGGACGGAGTTCTGATCACCAGCCGCACCCCGGACGACCTGCCGGCCTTCATGCGCGCGGTGGTCGCGGCCTTGGCCCGGGGCTGATCGTTCAAGGCTTACAATGAACCGCCCGCTCCCGAAGGTCGCTCAGGACGCCAGGAACGCCAAGGAAAAGATTTTGGAAAGCAGGGAAAAAACTGCTTTCCAAAAACATTGCCCCCCTTCGGCGGAAACCGGAAATCGCCGTCAGGCCGTGAGCCTTTTGCCTTCCGCATCTTTCCGGCGGAAGGCAAAAAACTCTTCTTGGCGGCCTCTGCGTCCTGAGCGAAGCGGGCGGTTCATTTCTTCAATCTTCAACAGATCCTCCCCCCCCTCTCCAAGAGATGCTCATCAAATCATGTACTTGATGTCCGAAACGTGGGTCGGGTAGGCCCAGAGCAGACTTTTGAGCTGTGTTCTGGTCAGTCCGAACTTGATGGCCAGGGCCAGGACGTTGATCATCTCCTCGGCGTTGTGGCCCAGCAGGTGCGCGCCCAGGATCGTTCCGGCGTCCTGATTCAAAATGACCTTGTAGGCCGCGTGCTTCTGGCCGATGCGCCGAGAGGTCATCCAGCCCGTGGCGTCGCCGGTGTTCACGGTGAGCATGAAGCCTTGTTCTTCCGAGGCCTGGCGGGCCTGCTCCTCGCTCATGCCCACGGTGGCCAGGGGCGGAACGGAAAACACGACACTGGGGACGGCCGCGTGGTCCGCCTGGGTGGTGTTGCCCTGGAGAATGTTGATCGCCGCGGTCTCGGCCTCCATGTCCGCGGTGGTGGCCAGGGCGTACGGCGTGTCCGCCGCGTCGCCCACGGCATACACAGCAGGGTTGGAAACGCTTTGCATGAAGGCGTTCACGCCAACCCCCGTCGGGCTCACGCTGACTCCGGCAACGTCCAGCCCCAGCCCGTCCAGGTCCGGCACGCGCCCGGCGGCGGCCACGGCTTTGTGAACGTGCAGGGAGGTCGGGCCTGATCCGGCAAGGTCGAGCAGGAGGCCCTGGCCGTCCTTGCGCACCGCGTTGACCATGGTTTCGGACAAAAACTCGATCCCTCGCGCCTTGCCGGCCTCCACGAGCAAGGCGACCAGGTCCGGGTCGAAATTGCGCAGAAAACGGTCGCCGCGATGGATGACCGTCGTGCGCACCCCGGCCAGGGCGCAGATGAAGGCGAATTCAAAGCAGACAAATCCGCCGCCCACGAAGGCGATGCTTTCCGGAAGCGCGTTGAGTTCCAGGAAGGCGTCGCTGTCCAGCAGCAGCTCGCCGCCGGGTATATCCAGTTTTCTGGGCACGGCCCCGGCGGCGATGACGACGTGTTCGGCTTCATGCTCCTCTTCTCCGATCCGCAGCCGCCGGGGGCCGGTGAACGTGGCCAGGCCGTGGGCCGTGGCCATCCCGGCATCGAGAAAGCCCCGCTCCGAACCCTGGGGCACGGCATCGGTGAAGTCGCGCTTGAAGCGCATCAGGGAAGGCCAATCCAGGCGGCTTTCTCCGGCCACGCCCTGCCCGTGCAGGGCGTTGGCCCCATGCACGGCCTGAATCGCGGCCACCAGGATCTTCTTGGGCTGGCAACCGCGCATGGCGCAGGTTCCGCCAAAGGGCCGCTTGTCCACCACCAGAACGCTCTTTCCGGCCTTGCGGCAGGCATGGGCCGCGGTATAGCCGGCCGTTCCGGAGCCGACGACGATCACGTCGTGCCGTTGCATCTTGCCTCCAGATTCGGTTTTCGGATTGCTAATCTTCACTCACGTCGTTGACCCAGCTCGTGGCCGTGGCCACTGCCGGGAAGCCGATGGTCGAGGTGAGCACGATCAGGGCGTGGCGTACCTCCGCTTCCGTGGCCCCGGCGGACATGGCCCGGCGAGCGTGGCTGTGCACCGCCCCTTCCATGCGCAGGGCCGCGGCGGCGGCCATCTGGAGCAGGTTGATGGTCTTCTCATCCAGCGGACCGGCCTCGCGCACGGCCTTGCCCAGATTGCCCACCGCGGCCATGAACTCGGGGTGATTCTGCTGCAATTTCTGAAAATTCTTCGGCAATTTATCCTTGGACATATGCATCTCCTTCGAGGTTGAATTTCCGGTGCAACGGACGATCAACGCTCCTCGTACATGGCGCACGCCATGCCGCCCGAACCGTTCGCCGCGCAATAACGCCGTCAGCCTTGCAATCTAGCAAAGAAGGAGTAGGTTATCCAGCAACCTCCTTTTCATTTTTAATGAGGCCTGTATCGCTGTTTTCCCCAAAGGATCAACGCTCATGAACACCATGAACTACGCGTTTCTCTGTTCCGCGCCGCCTCCGCCCAACGGGTTGAAGGCGGCGGTGGTCGGGTCCGGGCCGGCCGGGTTGTCCGCGGCCGGCTGGCTGGCCTGCGCCGGATATGAGGTGCATGTCTACGACAAGTTGCCCAAGGCCGGGGGACTGCTGGTCTTCGGGATTCCCGGCTTCCGGATTCCGGCTCGGCGCATCGAGGATGCCGCTGAAAAGCTGGCCGAAGAGTACGGCATACGGTTCCATTTCTGCACGAAGATCTGCACCCAGGACAAAGTATGCGAGTCCGGCGATGAATTCGTGGACGAAATGGTCAGTCTGTCCGAACTACTCCACGAATGCGCGGCCGTATTGATCTGCACCGGCAGTTGGCGTCCGCGACGACTGAACATCCCCGGCGAAGACCTGGCCGGGGTCTATACGTCCCTGGAATTTCTCTTCCCATTGCGGGCCTGCAAGATGACCCAATCCCCGGCCCAAATGCCCCTTGTCGCGCCCCCCAAGGTCGAAGGGCGACGTGTGGCGGTAATCGGCGCGGGATTGTCCGCGGTGGACGTGGTCCAAAGCTGTCTCCGCCTGGGGGCCGATGAAATCACCCTGCTCTACCGCAAGACGGTGGACGAAGCCCCGGCCGGACGGATGGAAATCAAACTGCTGCGTCAGCGCGGAGTGCGCTGGGTGGAGCGGGCCACGCCGCTACGGATTGTCGGCGAGAAGCGGGCCCAGCGGCTGGTTTTCACCCAAGGCGAAGAACCGCGGGAGCTGGACGTGGACCTGGTGGTGGCGGCCATCGGCGAGGTGCCCACCAATCCCTTTCCCCGCGAACTGCGCCTGGAGGACATTTCCAAGGACGGCAAAGGCTGGTTGCAGATGACCAAGTTCGACGGCGTCTTCGTGGCCGGGGATGTGCTCACCGGGCCATCAAAAATCGGTCGGGCCATTCTCAGCGGCCTGAAGGCCGCGGAATCCCTGGACGGCTGGATCAAGGCTCACCCTCCGGACTCGGGGGAATCAACGGGAGAATCGGAGGACACGGCCTTCGGGAAGGAGGTGGCCGATGTCTAAGTCCAAGAAAACCCTGTACATCGACTACAACCTGTGCATCGGCTGCGAAAGCTGCGAGGCGGTCTGCGGATATTTGTACGGCCAGCCCCGAATCCACATGACCCGGACCAGCGACGGGATCACCGTGCCCATCAGCTGCCACCACTGCGCCAACCCGGCCTGTCTCAAGGCCTGCAACGTGAACGCCTTTTACCAGGACGACGAAGGCGCGGTCATCCTCCAGCCCAAAACCTGCGTGGGCTGCATGGTCTGCCTCTCGGTCTGCCCCTTTGCCGCCATCTCCCATTCCCGCACCGGCCCCAATCCCGTGGCCAAATGCGATCTCTGCGCCGAACGCCGCGCCAAGGGCATGACGCCGGCCTGCGTGGAAATCTGTCCCTGCGGGGCCATCCTTTTCGGCTCCCCGGAAATAATCGAGGCCGAACTGCGTCAGCGGGTAGCCGAGGGCATCGTCCAGTCCCACATGCACCCGGAACGCTTCGGCACCCAGGTCGGCCTACGGGCCATGAAGAAGTCCGTCAGCGTGGAAGGTTATGCGGCAGGCACGGCGGAAAAGGAGGAAGATCAGGGCAGTTGAACGCTTCTTGACTGATGCCTCCCAAACGCGGATTCATGCCCTGTTTGTGTCTGATCGTTCCCACGCTGGAGCGTGGGAACAATCAACGATCATATGGAAATTAGGAGTAAACCATGCCGTACGTGAACATCAAAATTACCAAGGAAGGAGCTACCCCGGAGCAGAAAGCCCTGCTGATCCGGGGTGTCACCGAGTTGTTGGCCGACGTGCTGGGCAAGAACCCGCGGACCACGGTAGTGGTCGTCGACGAGGTGGAGACGGACAACTGGGGCATCGGCGGGGAACCGGTCACCGCCCTGCGCCGCAAACAGAAGGAGGCGTGAAATGGCCGAGGAGACCATTTCCTGGCAGGATTTCGAACGGGTGGAGATCCGCGTTGGCACGGTGGTGGACGCCCAACCTTTTCCCGAAGCCCGCAAGCCGGCCTATATCGTGGAGGTGGATTTCGGCCCGGAAATCGGCCGCAAGCGGACCAGCGCCCAGGTCACGGACCACTACGCGCCGGAAGACCTCATCGGCCGACAGGTGGTCGGGGTGACCAACTTCCCGGCCAAACAGATCGGCCCGATGCGTTCCGAGTTCCTGCTGACCGGCTTCTACCGCCCGGACGGCGGGGTGATCCTGGCCGTGCCGGACAAGCCCGTGCCCAACGGGGCCAGGCTGGGTTGAGTGTTGCAATGCAAGGCTCACATGCACCCAGCCAATGCCGATCTCTACGCAAGGCAAACAAACTCAATATATCGAAATATCCGGCATCGTTAATTTTTTGCCGAGAATCCATGATCTTGCACTGATTCATTTGAGTGAAACGATACCTTCCACGCAGTCGGGAAATAATTCAGACATTGCCGAGCAGTAAAACGCACGAGGGCCGGTCGATGCATCGACCGGCCCTCGTGCGTTTTATGCGACGAAACAACAACATGGGGCGTTGTTTCGACGAAGATGGTTTTATGGTTATGGTTCACCATCCGCCATGTGAATGGGTCGTTCCCGCACTCGGTCTCTCGGTGCGAGATCCGGAATCCGCCCCACGACTTATCGGCTCGACGCTATTGCGTCGGCTGCGCGTCAAACGGCACGCCTTGCTCCCGGCCTTGTCCATCGGTTTGCAAGTTCTGCTCTGACCCAGGCTCTCCCATTGGCGCTTCAGGTGAAGCTTCAGGCTGCATCAACGGACGTTCCTGCCCAGTTGGCTGTTCGTACCCAGGAGGACTTTCCCCTGGCCTGGCCGGTGGCTCGTATTCTTCCGGTTCAGGACCGCACGCGGTCCCCAACAACATCCCCATTGCCAGTATCAGTAAGAGCACGGTCTTTTTCGCGAACATCATTTCCCCTTAGTATTCAGGCGTTACGCCAGCATACCTACTGCATTTGATCCAGCTTGGACGCCAGTTTTTCCTGCAATCCGGAGTTCATCTGCACTTCCTGCATGACCTGATTATACGTGTCCACGTCCAACCCACTCTCCTGGACGGCCTGGACCATGGCCGCCCCCGCTTCTTCCTGCATTCGCTGGGCGGACTCCGGATCGGCCACCTCGGCCAGGGATTCCTGCAATTCCATGCGAATCTCATGAATTTCAAGATATGCGGTCGCAACTTTTTGAAGCTCGGCATCACTGAATTGAGCCGCGGTTCCCGGCTGCTGCATCATCGGCTGTCCCTCGGCTTGACCGGTCTGGGCGTGAACGCCCACGCTCAAGGCCAAAACGAGCAAGCATGCGAGAGTTGATCCAGTCAGCAGCAAAAAAAACTTCTTCATCGTCAAAAACCTCCGAATAAATTTGAGCCGCAAGGTCATCAAGCGGCATCATCCCTCTTTAAGCATGCACCGTGCCAGAACCGAAACAGTCTCCCTCCCAATCACAAAAAATTCAAAATATAAATATAATACAAGATATTGACGCCTCTTGTCGAACGAAACGGAAACAACGTTCAACGTGATCAAACTTGAAGTGCGTCCTCTTGGCATGTATAAATAAGTCACATGTGCAACTTCATCCCTATCCACGCAAGGAGGACCATGCTCCATCGTATCCCGGCGTTGTCCGACTACTTCAGTCTGCGTACTGCCCTGGTCATTTCCGTTATCCTGCCCTTGGCCCTGGCCATGGGGCTGACCGGTTACCTGCTCCTGCAGCTCGTGGAGCGGAATATCGAGCACCGGATGCAAAAGGATCTGGAACTGGTGGCCAGGGCGCTTCAGTTGCCGCTGAGCCATTCCATGGAGTTGGACCGTCAAGGCAGCGTGCTGCGGGCGGTGGAATCCGCCTTTTCCATTGGCAGGGTCTACAGTGCGTATGTGTATGATCGGCAGGGGCGCCTGATCGCCTCGGCCGGGCGAAGCGAACCGACACCGGAGCAGGAGCGGCTGACCGAGTTGGCCACGGACGGCGAGCAGCGCGGGGAGTACGGACACGTGGCCGGGCGAGAGGTTTTCTCATACTTCGTCCCGCTGAGCGACTCCGGCGGCAAGGTCAACGGCCTGCTCCAACTGACCCGGCGAAAAAGCGACATCCAGGAGGATGTCCGGGCTCTTCGCGCTCGCGTCGCGTTGGGGTTGGGCTTGGGGTTGCTGGGCATGTCCGGGCTCGTTCTCTTCGGGCATCACCGCGCCCTGGGCCGTCACCTCTCCAGCCTGGGAAACAGCATCTCCAGAGTGACCCAGGGGGATCGAGACCATCGCCTTCACCCCCACGGACCGAAGGAAATCGTGACCATCGGCCGGCAATTCAATCGGATGCTGGATACCATTGAAGAGGCCAAGGCAGAACTCCGAGAACGGCGCATCAGACAGATCCAATTGCAGGCCCAATTGCGTCAGGCCGAAAAACTGGCCGCCATCGGACAACTGGCCGCCGGCGTGGCCCATGAACTGGGGACGCCCTTAAGCGTCGTCAGCGGCAAGGCGCAGCGCGCCCTGCGCAAGGCCGGCCTGGACGCCGAGATCGTGGAGACGCTTCGCGACGTACGCCGGGAAGTGGACCGCATGGAGCACATCATCCGCCAACTTCTGGACTTCAGTCGTGGCCACGCGTTGCGCAAAAAGCCGACCAGTTTGGTCCAACTGATCCGCTCCGCTCTGTCCGCGGCAAGCGAGGAAGCCGAGAAACACCGGGTTCACTTGGAACCATCCTTTCCCTTGAACGAGGCAAAGGAAACGCTTCGGATCAACCTGGACGCGGTGCGCATGGAGCAGGCCTTGGTCAACCTGATCCGCAACGCGGTCCAGTCCGCCACCGGCGGGCGAGTCGTCGTCTCCTGGGGCAGAGAGAACGACCAAGCGTGGATGCAGGTGGACGACGATGGTCCAGGCATTCCAGAGGATATAGAATCCAAGCTGTTTGAACCGTTCTTCACGACAAAAAGCGTAGGCCATGGTACCGGGCTGGGTTTGGCCGTGGTCCACGGTATTCTTCGGGACCACGAAGGGAGCATCGATTTTGGCAAGAGCCGGCTGGGGGGAGCGTTCTTTCGCATCTGGCTGCCCGTTGACCACCAGCCCACGACCCAGGGTTAAAAGGAGAGCTGAGCATGGCTCCACGCCAAACAGAGCAGGGTGTCGGCGGCAACAAGGTGCTGGTCGTTGAGGACGATCAATCTTTCGGACAGCTCCTGATCCAGGAACTGGACGACCACGACCTGACCGCCCACTGGGTGGACAATGCTGAAAAGGCCCTGGCCGTAATCCAGGAATGGCGACCGGAGTTGGTGGTCAGTGATCTGCGATTGCCGGGGATGGATGGCCTGGAACTGTTGCGACGGATCAAAAGCGAAGAGAAGGATAACTCTCCGGATTTTCTCTTGATCACGGCCTTTGGAAGCATTTCCAAGGCCGTGGAGGCGCTCAAGGCCGGGGCCGAGGATTTCCTGACCAAGCCGCTGGATCTGGATCATTTCACCCTGACGGTGGCCCGAATAATGGAAAACAGGGCGTTGCGCCAGGAGATTCAACGCATCCGGGATTATCTGAGCCAGGACGCGTTTCACGGCATGGTCGGTCAAAGCCCGGCCATGCGCGGCCTGTTCGATCAGATCAACCGCGTGTCCCAAGCCGATGGACCGGTGCTGATCCTGGGGGAGTCGGGAACGGGCAAGGAATTGGTGGCCAGGGCGGTGCATGCGGCCAGCCCGCGGCGGAAAGGGGCGCTTCAGGCCGTGAACTGCGCCGGCATCCCGGAGCAGTTGCTGGAAAGCGAATTTTTCGGCCACAAGGCCGGTGCCTTCACCGGCGCGGGCAAGGCCCGGCGGGGGTTGTTCGCCGAAGCCGAGGGCGGCACCCTGTTTTTGGACGAAATCTCGGAAATGCCGCTCTTCCTGCAAGCCAAACTGTTGCGTATTCTCCAGGACGGCAAAATTCGTCCCGTGGGAGCGGACAAGGAGGAGCAGGTCGACGTGCGCACCGTGGCCGCCACCCACCGCGACCTGGAGCAGGAGGTCGAGGCCGGAAGATTTCGCGAGGATCTCTTTTTCCGCTTGGAGACCTTCACCCTCAGACTCCCGCCTTTGCGGGAACGCGGCGACGACCTGGAACTGCTGGCCGGTCGTTTCCTGCGTCGATTCAGCATCCAGGTGGACAAAAACATCCATGGATTTGAACCAAAAACCCTGGATATCCTCAAAAATTACCCATTCCCCGGCAACGTGCGCGAACTGCGAAACGCCATGGAACGTGCCGTGACCTTCTGCGACGGGACCACCATTCTGCCCGCGCACCTTCCCAGCCGGATCAGGGACAACGGCGGCCAGCCGGCCCTGCAATCGGCTCCGTTATTGACGGCCATGGCCGCGGACGGCGAACACCTGCCCACCCTGGCCCAGGCCGAACACCACTACATTCGCCACGTCCTGGACGCGGTACACGGCAACAAACGCCGCGCCGCCGCCATCCTCGACATCCACCGCCGCACGCTCTACCGCAAGCTCGAACAGGGATGACCAGGCAATGCTGCCTTGTTCACCGCCGATTCGGCCAATTCCCGCGAAAAAGGGCTTCCGGCTACATCAATGGACGACTCTGACAAGTAGGGTGTTCATAGTCAGAAGGACTTTCTCCCGACCTGACCGTCACCGCCGGTCCGGATCGGCGGTGACGGCGATACGCTTTCTTGTATCGCGCAGACATTTGGAATATGGACCTACAGCACGGTCAGCAGCATCCTTGACCCTTTCCTTGGACCCTTTCCTTGCTCCGGCTTCAGTCCAGGCTGAAGGAGGAAAAGGCGCTTTGGAGATGGGTGGATTCGGAGAGAAATAGAATACTTAAGAACCAAAAACAAATTTGACCCCTCTCCAGAGATAATAGCGAAGCAATCTCAGGTATGCCCCCTGTTCGCTTTCCGGGACCGCCTTGTTCAGTAAATACGCCTTGTATTTGGATTGTAATTCGGCAGGAATGGCCTCCATCTGGAATCTCCCGTCTTCCGGATAACCTTCATTTTTGACATGATATGCAGAAGAAGTCTGCTAAATATTTGCCCAATCCATGCCAATTGTTCTACCTGAATTGACAGTTGGTTTATTTGGAAGCTGGGGTTCCCGATGAACCTGATCCGACGATTTCTGGAAAATTAGCGGCAGACTCCATCACCTGAATCTTGGAGTTATCCGGAAACTGTAGAATCACTTGTTCCCGGCGACTGCGCGCGCCAGCTGTGACCAGGCCTTCGGCCTGCTCCCATCTCGACGTGCTCGCGGGTCAGCGCCGCGATTGGGCGGTTGCAAAGATTGGAGGATTCAGTGGCACGCAATGTTGAGATCAAGGCGCGCTCGCGCGACGTTGTGTCGCAGGGGCGCATAGCCGCCCGCCTCGCAGAGGGCCCATCCGTGCTGATCGAGCAGGAGGACACGTTCTTCCATGTGCCGCGGGGGCGACTCAAGCTCCGGGAGTTCGGCGACGGCATGGGGGAGTTGATCGAGTATGACCGGCCGGATTCACTTGGGCCCAAGCAATCAACCTATATCCGCTCCCCTACAAGCGAGCCCCATTCTCTCAAGGCGGCGTTGGCGGCCGCGCTTGGTGTTCGTGCAGTGGTTAAGAAGAGGCGTACGCTGTTCTTTGCAGAGCAAGCAAGAATCCACCTGGACGACGTAGCAGGGCTTGGACGGTTCATTGAGCTTGAGGTTGTGCTCCGGCCAGAGCAGACCGAAGCGGAAGGGCGCACTATCGCGGACAGGCTGATGTCTGAGCTTGGCATTGAGGCGTCGGATTTAGTCGCTGGGGCGTATGTGGATCTGCTGGTCGACTTGGAGCCCAACAATAGCGTGGACCCGACGGCCTAAGGGCCGCAGCTCACGCTCGGCGTTCCGGCTGTGACCAGGCCTTCGGCCTGCTCCCATCCGCCGTGCTCGCGGGTCGGCGCCGCGATTGGGCGTACGCCATGCAATCGATAATTCACTCATCACATAAGAAGGGTTTTGTATGAGATTTATAGTAACCGGCTTCATATTCTTGTTCTCTTGCCAAGCGTACGCCCTTGACTGGCAAGATAGTCCCCACGTTGGCCAACTGTTTCGTGATGCAGGCGTAACAGGGACGTTCGTCCTTTATGATGTTGCTGCTGAGCAGCTTGTGGGTCACAATCGAGAACGCGCATACACACAGTTCATTCCGGCTTCCACGTTCAAGGTTGCAAACCTTCTCATCGGGTTGTCGGCTGGGGCCGCTAAGGATGTCGATGAAGTTCTCCCCTACGGCGGGAGGCCTCAGCCCGTCAAGGCGTGGGAAAAAGACATGAACCTGCGTGAAGCCATTACTCTGTCAAACATAGCGATTTATCAGGAACTCGCCCGACGTATCGGGCTTGCGCGCATGCGAGATGCAGTTGGAGCAATCGACTACGGAAATGGTGAGATCGGGACGGTCATCGATAGATTTTGGTTGGTCGGCCCCCTGAAGATCAGCGCTGTGGAACAAACTCTGTTTCTCAATCGATTGGCGCAAGGGACATTGCCGTTTCCGCAAGACAAACAAGAGGCTGTGCGCGACGCGATCCAGCTTGAACAAAGAGATCATTCCACGCTCTACGGAAAGACGGGCTGGGAAAACTTCCCTAATCCTGGTGTCGGCTGGTGGGTTGGATGGGTAAGTAAGAATGGTCGGGATTATGCCTATGCGTTGAATATCGACATTCGGGAAGCCTCAGATGCAACTAAGCGTGTCGAGCTTGGAAAGGCCAGCCTTAAAGCGCTCGGCGTATTTTGAGACACCCAACCCATCATTCAACCAGGGATTGGGGTCAGGTCTTGTATTTTAATTTTCTTTGAGGTAAGTCGATTACATGGCTAGACCACTTCGGATTGAGTTTCCCGGGGCTCTCTATCATGTGACTGCTCGGGGGAATGCTCGATCAGAGATTTTTCTGGGTGACGACGACCGGTGGTTGTTTCTCTCCATCCTTGCCGATCTGGTTGAGCGCTACAATTGGATTTGCCATGGTTATTGCCTTATGGGCAACCACTATCACCTCCTGATCGAGACACCGGATGGAAATCTCTCGCAGGGCATGCGGCAGCTGAACGGGATCTACACCCAGAAACTCAACCGGAACCACGCAAGGACCGGGCATGTCTTTCAAGGGCGGTTCAAATCCATTGTGGTTGACAAGGACTCCCACCTGTTGGAGTTGTGCCGCTATGTCGTCCTTAATCCGGTTCGGGCCGGGATGGCGCGGCATCCCAAGGAGTACCCATGGTCCAGTTATTGCGCCACCGCCGGGTTGAAGAAAAAGTCGGACTTCCTCTCAACGGACTGGATTCTTGCCCAATTCGGAAATGACCGGAAACAGGCGCAACTGGAGTACCAAAGGTTCGTTCTTGCGGGGATCAGCGAGGAGTCACCCTGGAAGAAGCTCGTTGGGCAATGTCTCTTGGGGGAGGAACCATTCCTGGAAAAGCTCTTTCCATTTCTCCAGAAGAAAACCGGATTCACCGAAATCCCAAGGGTTCAACGTTTTGCGCTGCGACCTCCACTGGAAAAGCTTTTCCCGGGAGGGCAGTCAAAGCCGCACCGAAACAAGGCCATTGCGGCGGGACACATTGAGCACGGCTACTCCCAGCAGTCGATTGCAGCGCATCTCGGACTTCATTATGCCACTGTCAGCAGGATCATCAAAAAAGAACGAAATACATCAAAAAACAAGACCTGACCCCAAATTAGGACTGCCAGCGCAGCGGCAAGAACCGATCCGAACCGTTGCTGGGCGTCAGTGCGCATTACTTGATATAATAACCAGATACCCGCCAGTATCCGTCCTCATCTTTCATCGGCGTCACCGTTTCCACGGCAGCAGCCTTGTTCGCGAACCGAGTTTCGAACTGGATGACGACATATTCACCGTCCGGAGCGCCTGGCAGCGACCGTGTAAACTGGGCTGACTTGACCTTTCGCGACATGACTTCGCCCAGTGGAGCTCTCACGCCCCGAATCGCGCTTTCCCAGTCCGCCTTGGGGACTGCCGCCTTGAACAACCCGGCGGCTTGATCCCAGGTCGCGGAGTAGTCAGCAGAGTCCATAAGTTTGAGCCACTGAACCGCCGAGGCCTCGGCCTTGGAAACAGCATTCGGGTCTTGTGCGTACGCAGTACCTGCGAGAAACAGATAGAGAGCGATAGCGAGCAGTGTATTAGTCTTCATGGAAGGCTCCTTAATGGGTAACGAATGAACAGTTTTGCCAGGGAGATGTTATTTTCTGATCAGCACAAGAAATTCGGATAATTGTCTATATTTTAATAAGGAAACGACATTCTTTGCCGCCAGAAAGAATGTTGCTTTCCATAATTACATCAATTTTTCGATCAAGCCCAATTGCAAACTTTCTCTTTATATTTCCAAGCGTACAATAACACAATGTGCTTGAAGCACCATGAAGATCATCATTAACTAAAGGACAGTAACACTTATCAAAAATAACATAATAATTCTCACCTTCTTTTTTCAGTCGCCATTCATCACATATTTTTTTTAAAAAATCGCATTCATCTTTTGATGATTCTTTTATTACATAAAGCCTATCATCTGTTAGATGTGTATACGGGCACTTCTCGCCGCAAGCTTCCATTATTTTGATGCGAATAGAAAGGTCTACACTTTCATCCAAATTACGCAACATCTCTTTAACCCAAACGCCCATGCAATAAAACCTCCATGATCAATTCTGATAAATATAAAAAAATACTATGTAAAAAAGTTCACAACCCAAGCCATCGCCGATTTTTCGCCTTCGCGAAAATGGCCATTTCCATGCCGGAGCTTGGCGTAAAATAACTTTTTGTACCAAGCTCATAACTCTCATAGTAGCGCCAACAATGACACAGGAGCGGATAACAACAATTTAGCAATGATCGCGGCTCGTTGAATGTCTTCGTGCAGAGTGAAAAAAGTCCCTAATCGGGTCTGGGGTTGGCAGGACCGGCGTTTCCGAACAGGAGCCTGGCCAGCTCGCCGATATTGGCCACGCCCTGAGGGGCGTCGGTACCACGAGGAGTAAGGATGGGGGTATAGCTCAGGCGTCGGGCTTGGCGATCGCGAACGTCTTGGCCCAGGACCGGACGGACTTGGCCGTTGAGGTCCACCTCTCCCCAGAGTACGGCCCGTTCGGGCAAGGGCTTGTCCAGAAAGGACGACAGCACGGCGGCCACCACGCCCAGGTCCAGGCCGGGGTCCTGGAGGCGCAGGCCGCCGCCGATCTTGGTATAGATGTCGAACTGGCCCAGAGGCAGTCGCAGGCGCTTTTCCAACACGGCCAAAAGCAGGTGCAGGCGATTGGCGTCAAAGCCCAGGACCGTCCGGCGGGGCATGGGCAGGAAGCTCTTGGTGGCCAGGGCCTGGACCTCCACGGCAAAGGGCCGGTAGCCGTCCAGGGCCATGACCAGGGCCGTACCGCTCAAGCTGGGGTCCCGGTCGCCCAGGAAATATGTGGAAGGGTCCGGAACCACGGTCAAACCGCGTTGCTCCATCTGGAACACCAGCAGTTCGTTGCTGGGGCCGAAGCGGTTCTTCTGCACCCGCAGCAACCGGAACATATGCTGGCGATCCCCCTCCAGGGAGAGCACCGTGTCCACCATGTGCTCCAGAAGCTTGGGGCCGGCGATGGAGCCGTCCTTGGTCACGTGTCCAACCAGAATCAGACAGCAGTTCAACTGCTTGCAGCTCTCCACCAAGCGGATAGCCACGGTGCGGACCTGGCTGACGCTGCCGGGCAGGCCGTCGGACTCTTCCGATGACACGGTCTGAACCGAGTCCACGACCAAAAGGGCCGGCTGCTTTCCGGACCCAAGCATGGCCAGCACGTCCTCGACCCGGTTCGTACTCAGGGCTTCCAATCCGGGAATCAGGGCGCCCAGCCGCTGGGCCCGGGCCTTGATCTGGCCCAGGGATTCCTCGCCGGAAACATAGACCACCCGCCTGCCGCTCCCCGCCGCCTGGGCGGCCAGTTGCAAGAGCAGCGTGGATTTGCCGATCCCCGGCTCTCCCCCCACCAACATGGACGCCCCGGGCATCAAACCACCGCCCAGAACCTCATCCAGTCCGGAAAGCCCGGTTGCCCACGCCACAACCGGAGCGTCGCCGCCTTCGGTCAGACTGACGGGAGAGGCAACGGGGCGGATGTCACGGCGGCCGGGAGAGGATTTCGGAGCTTCCTGGAGCGTGTTCCACGCCTTACACTGCGGACACTGTCCCTGCCACCTGGGGGACCGGGCCCCGCAGTCGTTGCAGATGTAAAGGCCGGAGGGAGTTTTCATCGGTGAGGGCGGGACGGGTTAAGCATTCGGTCGACAAATGGCATTGCCCTCCGTAGGGGCACGGCGCGCCGTACCCTACTACGGAGGACGTTATCCGAAAAAAAGAACGAACACCTACCTGGGCGGATGCTGGGCGCCGATGACTTTCAATCCGTACTCCTGAACGGTGTCCGGGGGATTGGAAAAAACGACCATGAACTGGACGTCCATTCCGGGCCGAATGTTGGTGTTATTTGTCAGGATGCCGACCCGGGCGCTCAAGGCCGCTTCCAATTCCTGCTCTGAAAGGATTTGAAGCTGAAAGAGGGATACGGAGTTTCCGGCCAGGAATTCATTGCGCTCCACGACCTGTCCGGCGGCGTCGAACAAACTGGCTTCAATGCGAAACAGTTCCATGGGCTCGGGGAAATCGTTGCGCGCCTTGCCCTCAATAACGAATAACTGGCCAATTTTTTCGTTACTGACAAAATACTGGCGCACGTTCTGCAAGGAGATCAGGTGTACGTCGTCCGGGCCCAGCACTTTCGGTTCCGCCACCATCTCGGACTCCGACGATCCACCGAACCAGGACGAAACGGGGCCCAGCGTCCGTTGTACATACAGAAACGACGCCATGAGGATGATCGCGACCACAAGACCAACCACGACATAGGTCATGGTCCTGTTCTTCGGCTCTTCAGAGGCTTGGATTTCAATGGAGTACCCGTCCTTGCCGCGTTTAATCCCGCTGTTGTCCTCCTGCTCCACCTCATCCAGCCAGTCGAAATCCTCCTTCAGTTCCTGGTCCAGACCGGTCTTCCGAGCTTGGCCTTGGCCCTGCGATGATTGCGAGGAATCCGCCCCCGGCGGGGCGACGAAAAAGACATGATCGCAGCGGATGCACCTGACCTTCGATCCACCCGGGCCAATAGCGGCTTCATTTAAATTGTATTTCGTGTCGCAGTTGGGACATTGGATCAACATCTTTTTTCCCCTCATGTTTCTCTGATCATCCCGAGTTATTCCCGCGCCGGCTCACTTGCAAAAAGGGGCCAACGGGCCAGCATCCCGGAAGGCGCGCCGTTTCTCTATCAGGTATCCGCGTTCAAGGTATAGACTGCGGGAAGATGACGGTAGCGTTCCGCGTAATCCAGCCCGTAGCCGATGACGAAGCCCTCGGAAAGCACGAACCCCGCGAAATCCACGGCCACGTCGACTTCCCGCCGTTCCCGCTTGTCGATTAATGCGCAGACACGCAAACTTTTCGCGCCGCGCATCCGCAACACATTCAGTAAATACAGGGCGGAGTGGCCGGTATCCACGATGTCGTCCACCACCAGCACGTGCTTGTCCTGTACGGAAAGCTCCATGTCCTTGCTGAAGAGAATCCGCTCTTTGCGCGATGTCTGCGCACCGTAACTGGCCAATCGAACAAAATCTACTTCCGGCTCGATGGTCATGGCTCGAACCAAGTCGGCGAAAAAGATGAACGCCCCCTTGAGGACGCAGACCATGACCAGTGGCTCGTCGCCATATTTTTCGGAAATTTTCGCTCCAAGTTCCCGGATTCGTTTGGCAATGGCCTCAGCGTCAATGATCAGTTGCATGGATGTGGTCATGGAGTGCTCGCACAAGATATTCTTGTGATAAGGTTTGGGACTACATATCTATGGCCATGGCGATTTCGTCGCAGTCCGGAAACTTGGGGCAGTGCAGACAATCGGCCCAAACCTTCTGAGGCAGATTGTCCTTGCTGACCACCTGAAACCCGATTCGTTCGAAAAAAGACGCTTGGTAGGTCAAGGTGAAAACCCGGTAAATGCCAAGGGTAATGGCGTCGCTCAGACACGCTTCCACCAACCGTCGCCCCCAGCCCAGCCCTCGGCATTCCGAGGCCACGGCCAGGGAGCGGACTTCGGCCAAATCCTCCCAGGCGATGCTCAAGGCGCAGCATCCGAGAATCGCGCCGCCCTGACTCGGGGCCAGGACGAAAAAGTCCCGCAAATGGCTGTAGAGTTGATTATAGGAGCGCGGCAACAACAGGCCTTGTTTGGAACAGTCCATCAGCATGCCATGGATGGTACGGACGTCCTGAATCCGGGCCTTACGGATGTAAATCGCGGAGGGTTCGGTCATGGGGCGATCAAGCGGCCAACGTCCTGGCACAGTGTTTCGGGTGATGTCAGGCCTTCCTCGACGATCACCAACGCTCCGAGGGGGTCGTAGACATGCAGCAAGGGAATGGCCTGTATGCCCAGTTCGGCGCTCAGGCCGTCGTCGGCAAGGAAGATTGGGTAGTTCAATTGATTGACCTTGAGAAAACTGCGCAACGTTCCGGGGTTGAAGTCCAGGGAAATGCCGAGCATGGCCACCTCATCCTCGGAAAAGCTATCCCGGCACGCCATCAGCGCCGGCAGCTTTTTGCGGCACGGACCGCACCACGTGGCCCAAAAATCCACGACCACCACCTTGCCTCTTTGATCACGCAAAAAATCGGCAAAACCCAAAGCGTCCATCACCGGCAAATCATCGGCCCCATCGGCCTCATTGGCCCAGCAGGCCCGAAACGGAGCCAAGGCAACCAAGACCAGCAACAGGAGTATGGGAAGAATTATCTTTTTCATGCCAACTCCCTCATGGCGAAACAACGAACAGCCGCGATCAAGAGGCCTCGAGCGGGCTCCGGCCATTCTCTCCAAGCAACTTGGCGGCCAGGCGAACCGCGGCCACGGCGTCCGGGGCGTAGCCGTCCGCGCCGATGGATTGCGCGAAGTGCTCGGTGACCACGGCCCCGCCCACCATGACCTTGGTGGACAGGCCGAGTTCATTGACCATGCGGACCGTGTCCTCCATGCGGACCATGGTCGTGGTCATCAGCGCTGACAGGCCGATAAGCCCAGCCTGTTTGTCCTGGGCGGCCCTGACAATGACCTCGGCAGGTACGTCCTTGCCCAGATCGTGGACCTCGAAGCCCATGTTGCGCAGCATCAGGCAGACGATGTTCTTGCCGATGTCGTGGATGTCCCCTTCCACCGTGGCCATGACGATCCGGGCTCGTTGCGCGTCCCCGGCGTTCAACCGAAGCAGGGGCGTCAACCGGTCGAAGGCCCGCTGCATGGTCTCCGCGGAAAGAATCAGTTGGGGCAGAAAAAATTCTCGTGTTTCATACCGCCGCCCCACTTCCATGATCGCCGGAATCAGTTCCTCGTCCAACAGGACACCAGGCTGGGCCCCGCCTTGCAAGGCCGTTTCCAGGAGGTCCAGAATCCGGTCCTTGTCGCCTTGGATCACCGCTTCTCCAAGGGTCAGCGCGGGTTTTGCAGCTGGACCGCCCAGGCCTGTGACCGCGGAGCCGGTTCCCCCACCGCTCCAATCGGCGTAGCCGCCGACAAAGCTCTTGGCCTGAGCGTCCCGGGCCAGCAGGACTTCCCCGGCGGCCAATATCTCCTGTACACGCCGCGCCCCTGGATGGGCAATGACCGCGCAGAGGCCGTGGGCCATGGCCATGGCCAGAAACGTGCTGTTAAGTAGTTCCCGGGCAGGCAGGCCAAAGGAAATATTGGAAAGACCGACCACCGTGGGCAGGTTCCATTCTTCCCGACAGGCCCGAATGGTTTGCAAGCAATGCTTCGCGGACTCCGGCTTGGAAGAGACCGTCAGAGCCAGGGCGTCCACCATGATCAAGCGCCGGGGGATCCCGAGGTCCTCGGCCCGACGCAACAGGTTCTCGATGATTTTTAGCCGCTGGGACGCGGTTTCTGGCAGGTCGCTTCCGGCCAGGGGCAACAGGATGAACGGCGCGCCATACGTCCGACATAGCGGCCCCAACGCTTCCATCCGGCCGCTCTCCCCGCTGATGGAGTTCACCAGCGGCGACCCCGGATACTGGCGCAAGGCCGCTTCAATGGCTTCCGGCTTGCTGGAGTCGATGCTCAAGGGCGTGGGAAAACGGGCGGTCAAGATGGAGACGAGATCCGGCAGCAGGATGGTTTCATCGACCATGGGAGCGCCGACGTTGACGTCCAGCACCCTTGCTCCCTGGGCGATCTGCTGACCGGCCATGTCCAGGGCCAGACCGTGCTCCCCGGCCTGAAACTGGGCCGTCAACTGCTTCTTGCCCGTGGGATTGATCCGCTCGCCGATGATCACCAACGGCTCCCGAGGTCCGATGCAAACCGAGACGGCCCTGGAGGTCAGGATCAGATCCGGTCCTCCGGTCACATTACGGGCCTCGAGCGGAGCGACGTCCACGTCCCGCAAGGCCTGGGCCATGGCTCGAATATGGTCCGGACTGGTGCCGCAACACCCCCCGACGCTCTGGACGCCCAAAGCCGGAAAACGAAGCATCCGTTCGGCGAAGGGTTGGGGTTGCAGCGGAAACACCGTTTTTCCGTTCTCCAACACCGGCAGTCCGGCGTTGGGCTGGACCAAAAGCGGTGTGGTCGCCCGGGGCAGCATGGCCCGGATGATCTCCTCCAGGCCCTCGGGACCGAGACTGCAATTGGTCCCGATCAGGTCCACCCCGAGGTTCTGCATGGTGTCCAGAAAGGTCAGCGGCGAGGTGCCGGTCAAGCTGGAACCGGACTCAAAGGTCATGGACACGGCCAAGGGAAGGTCGCAAACTTGGCGGGCCGCCACGACGGCTGCCCGGATCTCGCCCAGGTCGAACTGGGTCTCGATCTGGATCAGGTCCGCTCCGCCCTGGGCCAGTCCGGCGATCTGTTCCGAGAAGGCGTCCACCAGCTCGGAAAAGCCGATCTTGCCCAACGGCGCCAGCAGTTCACCGGTGGGACCGACGCTGCCGGCCACGAACCCCTTGACACCGGCAGCGCTCCGGGCCGTTTCAGCCATCTTGCGGTTGAAGGACCGCGGGTCGAGACCAGGAGGCAGCTTGAACCGCGTCCCGCCGAAGGTGTTCGTGGTCAAAAACATCGCCCCGGCGTTCAGATAATCCTCATGGATCCGGGCGATCACCTCCGGATTGCGGTCTCCGAACTCTTCCGGCGATTGGCCGGGTTGCAGTCCACGGGCCTGAAGCTGCGTTCCCATGGCCCCGTCGAACAGGAGTATTTTTCCGGATTGAATCAGTTCCCTGACCTTTTGACTCATTATGATTTCGCTCCGATTTCAACTCATAAAGATAAGCGTTATGTCGAGGCCACGCGAGATTATCCCCCGACTCGGTGAAGCCTCGCTTTATCGAGACGTTACCCCGAAAAAGAAACGCTTACTGAAAAACATTGAAAAGGACAAATAAAAAATATAGGATCGCCGATCATGACCGTGGGACCAAAGCCACCGGAACCCTTCGTTTCACCCGCCGCGGATCACCCGCACCCGATGCGCTCCCACCCGAACGGACCGAGCAACCGGATACTTTCCGCATGAAGCAAAAGACTCGAGTCGCCGCGACCGCGACTGCTTCCAGGGGTTCATCCCAACGGAAGCAGGGTTTCCGCCACGCCGAACCATCAGACGACCTGGCGGACGATTTGGCGACCGACTTGACCGACGACTTGACACAAGACCCGGTCGACCCCGAAGTCGAACTGGATATCGAATCCGATATTCATCCCGAGACAAAACCCAAAGGAGGGCTTGAGGGCGAATCAAACGCCGCCCTTGACGACGCACCCGATATCACCGACGCCCCTGGCCCCATCGACCTTTCCCTGACGCCCTCCTCCCCTGCGATCCGAGATTCGTTGCAGCTCTATCTGCGCGAAGTGAACCGCTTTCCGATGCTCAAGCCGGATGAAGAGTTCACCCTGATTCGCCAATACCGAGAGCAAAACGACACCAAGGCCGCGTTTCGACTGATCTCATCCCACCTGCGTCTCGTGGTCCGCATCGCCATGGACTTTCAACGCAGCTGGATGCAAAATATCTTGGACCTGATCCAGGAAGGCAACGTCGGCCTGATGAAGGCCTTACAGAAGTTCGACCCGGAACGGGGCATCAAGTTTTCCTACTACGCTTCATTCTGGATCAAAGCCTATATTCTCAAGTTCATCATGGACAACTGGCGCATGGTCAAGGTCGGCACGACCCAGACCCAGCGCAAGCTCTTCTACAACCTTGGCAAGGAGCGGCAACGCTTGCAAAATCAGGGTTTTGACGCCAGCACGGCTTCCCTGTCCAAGAGCCTCAACGTCAGCGAACAGGACATCACGGAGATGGACCAGCGGCTGGGCAGTTCGGACATGTCCCTGGACGCCCCGTTTTCCGAAGACACCAGCATGACCCGCATGGACATGCTGCCCGCCCTGAGCACACCCGTGGACGACCTCCTGGCTGAAGAAGAAATGGTCATCCTGCTCAAGAGCCAAATCCAGAAAATGATCCCCGCGCTCAACGACAAGGAACGGGACGTCCTGGAACAGCGTCTGATGAACGAAGAGCCCGTGACGCTTCGTGAAATCGGAGAAAAATACAACATCACCCGGGAACGGGTCCGTCAGATCGAAGCCCGTTTGATCGATAAAATCAGGGATAATTTTTCGCATAGCTTGGCAACCGCTACTGACAAAGGAACGGACGACCATGTTGAAAGAACTTGAGCTGATGAAACTGGAAGCCAAAAATCTGGCTGGGATGCAACCTCCTCCACAATTTTACGACCGGTTCGCGCCGGAACTGGCCTTTTCCAAGGAACTGTTTTTCGATCACCCTCTGGTTGTTCGGTGCGCCGAGGACGTCCTGCCCTTTCTCGCCGACGACTACGGCCACGGAATCGACCATGCAAAAAAGGTCTCCGTGGAAGCCGGAGCCATCGCCCTTGCAGAAGCCCGACCCTGGGGCATGGATCAGGCCAGACATCTGTGCCTTTTGGCTCAGCTCAGCGGACTGCAGCACGACATCTGTCGTCTGGAGCCCGAACACGCCCTCCGGGGAGCCGAAGTTTCCTTTCAAATTTTGGCCAACTTCCCCTTGACGGACAGGGACAAGGAAATGATAGCCTTCGCCATCCGCAACCACGAAGCCTTCCGTCCGCGGGAAAACTCGTCGGACCACCAGGAGGAGATGCTGGCGGCCTGCTTGTACGACGCGGACAAATTTCGGTGGGGGCCGGACAACTTCGGCACCACGCTCTGGGAAATCTGCGACTACGAGGAATGGTGCATGCGGGAGATCCTGGCCAAGTTTCCGGAGGGTGTCGAACGTATTCGGGGGATCTCGAACACGTTTCGCACCGAGGTCGGAAAGACCTTCGGCCCAGAGTTCATCGAGCTGGGGCTGCATCTCGGCAACCGACTGTATTCGGTCTTGCAGCGACATTGCCCATCCCAGGGCCGGGCCATGTCCGCGACGAACTGACCACCGCGCCCACTCGGATCGAGCGTTCCCCTTTACGGACCTTCGCGCTCCAATCCGCTTCGACAAACGCTCCGTAACAAGGACTTATTTCCGTGACCGACCATTCGCCGCTGAAGCGTCTTTTCTTGCTGTTCGGCCTGGCCTTCGCCTTTTCCATGACCGCATGCGCCCCGAAGGTTGAATTCACTCCGGAACCCTTCCCGTCCGCGATCATCGCCGACCCGGAACACGAACTGACGCCCTCGGCCCAGGCCGTGCTGGCCTACCTGGAAGCCCAGGACCTGGCCCGCACGGACGAGCAGGAAGGCGCCCGTGAAGCCTTGTCTCGGGCCTTGGCTCTCGATCCTTCGCCTTTTTTAACCATGGAACTGGCCAACTCTTACTGGCGGGAAGGCCGGAACGCCGAAGCTAGGGCGGCTTTGCGCCGCTCCATGGAGTCATTCCCCGAAAACCAGACCCTGCCCTCCGCCCTGGTCAACGCCTACCTTGCCGACGACATGGTTGAGGAAGCCATCGCGACCATGGACGAATACCTGCGACGCCACCCTCGGGATTGGGGCATGCGTCGGAGCATGGCCGCCCTGCTCTTGCAGTATTCCCGCTTTTCCCAAGCCGCGGACGTACTCCAGGTCATCCCTGAATCAGAGCGGACCGCGGAGTTGTTGTTGTTGCTGGCCAGAAGCAACTCCGGGCTCGGGTTGGTCCGGCAGACTGAAGAATACCTGAAAAAAGCCCTGAAACAAGACCCCAAATTTCTGGAGGCCATGGCCGAACTGGCTTTTTTGTATGAAAGCGAAGGCGATCTGGTTCAAGCCGAGGAGACCTACCGTCGCATTCTCGATATCCGCCCGGACGCGGAGGAAATCCTGCTGCGCATGATCCAGGTAAACATCAAGCTGAACCAACCGGACAAGGCGCTTTCCTTTGCTCTGGGTCAAGAAGGGCGAGAGAGCTTCACCCTGGAAGCCGCGTTGCTCTTCATCCGGGAGAACCTGTTCCAGGAAGCCGGGGCCGTGCTCGATGCCCTGCCCGACGAAAACGGCTTCCCGGAAGCCGACTTCTACCGCGCTTTGGTCGCCTACGACGGTGACAATGATCCGGAGCAAGCCCTGTTTTACCTGGGCAGGATTCCGGTGGACCATCCGCATTACGCCCGGGCGCTGAGCTTTCAAGGCTACCTGCTACTGCAACTGGATCGCCATGAGGACGCCCGGCTACTGGCTCGGGAAGGGCAAGACTTGTTTCCGAACATGAGTGATTTTCTCCTGCTGGAAGCCGAGATACTGCTGGGCGAGGACGAAACCTCCCAAGCCTCGGACTTGCTGGAGATCGCTCGTCAAAAGTGGCCCGGAGACACGGACGTGCTCTATCGCCTGGGCTTTCTTCAGGAGCAGATGGAACGACGCGAAGACGCCCTGCGGACCATGGAGGAGATCATCGTCCTGGATCCGGACCATGCCGAAGCCCTGAACTTCATCGGCTACACCTTGTCCGAGGAGGAGCGCGATCTGGAGCGGGCCCTGGTGCTCATCGAACGCTCCCTGCAACTCAAGCCAGGCAGCGGCCATATCATCGACTCCCTGGCCTGGGTGAATTTCAAGCTGGGTAACCTGGACCTAGCCTGGCGACACATTAAGTCCGCTGTGGAGATCATGGCCGACGATCCGACCATCTGGGAACATTACGGCGACATCGCCGCGGCCCTCGGAAAAACCGCCGAAGCCCGCAAGGGCTACCGCAACGCCCTGCGCTTTCAGCCCGAAGACCCTGACGCGATACGGCAAAAGTTGAACGCGCTTTGAGAGTCGATCCGCGTCAAGAGGGCCGCCCCTCATGATTTATGTCTTCCGCGTCGTTTCGGGAATTTGGCCACGATTGCTTCTGACTTTGACCGCTTTTGCCCTGCTGAGCGCTTGCGGCCCGAAGCCGCCGCCCGGATATGACGATCCGGATCGAATCTCGGCCGTCTGGTCGTTGTTCCAGGCTTCATTCGTTCAGGACTGTCACCCCCAGGATTTCTCCCTGCGGGCCAGCGTCAACTTCTCCGCTCCTGACCGGCACTCCCGATTCATTGTTTCCATGTGGGGTCGAACGGACTTCCCCATCCGCTTGGACGTTCAGGCCGGCGTGGGCGCCATGCTGGCCCACTGGCGGGAGGACCGCGGCGGGTGGCTCGGGTACCTTCCAGCGTCCAGGGAGGCCTACGTCGCGGACAATGTTCAGGACGGTGCACGGTCCACGGGGCTGTTCATGCCGGTACGCCTGGACACCCTGGCTCAGATCTTTCTCGGATGTTGGCGGACTCTCGTCCCTTTGGAATATGAGGCCGTCCGTCTGGTCGACGATACGCTGGAATTCCACGTGACCGGGCATTCCACGTCCCTGACTCTGGCCCTGGCCTTCGACGGACGGCCAGTGTCCTTACGCGGTCCGGACCACGGAGGCTGGACCGTGTCCGTGAACCAGTGGGAAAGCGACGCGCCGTCCAGGCCGCGTCGCATCAGCCTGATCCAGGAAGAACAGTCCGCGGTGATCCGCGTCCAGCGCCTGGAAACCGACGTCGAGCCGTGGCGGGGCGAAGACCTGCGACTGGACGTGCCCCCCGGTTCCACCGTATGGACCGTCCCCAATTGAGCTCAACGGATTGAGCCGAACCGCGACCTTTCGGTCGCCTCATGACCCACAAGGAATACAAAAGCAGACCGAAACTGCTCACAATGGAGAGCAACATGACGACCACGACCTCCCCCGACGCCACGAACATTCCGTTGCACCGTTCGTTCTGGCTGGGTCTGAAAGTCCTTGGCAGCGAACTGACTTGGCTGTTCCTGCTTACGCTGCGTAACTGGGAAATCGCGCAGCTGCGCAAGCGGTTGCGCCAGGAGTACCATGCCCTGGGCATGATCGAAGCCGCCGGAGCCGGTTTGGAGTTGGCCAAGAACGATCAGGAATTGAACATCTTCGACGAGAAGGAACTGGCCATCAAGCAGATCGCTTTTCTGCTGGATGAGATCGATTACCTGAAGACGCGGCTGAAGGAAGAGCGAGCCGAATACGTCGGTCGCCGCGTCCGAAAATGGAAATTGTCCACCGATTCATCAACCACATCGACCACTACATGACCCAAACTGAGCAAGGAGAAACATATGTCGTCACCTACGGTCGTCATCGGTTCCGACCATGCTGGATTTGATCTCAAAACCGCCGTCACACGCCATCTGCAAGAAACGGGCTTCGAGATCAAGGACTTGGGAGCACGCTCCAAGGAGTCTTGCGACTACCCTCTCGTAGCCGGCGATGTCTGCCGGGAAGTCCTGACCTCTGGACATCCCGGCATCCTGATCTGCGGCACGGGCATGGGCATGAGCATGGCCGCCAACCGCTTTCCCGGCATCCGCGCGGCCCTGTGCACCAATGAATACCTCGCCCGGATGACCCGAGCGCACAACGACGCCAACGTACTCTGCCTGGGCTCGCGGGTCCTGGGCGACGAGTTGGCCAAAAGCATCGTCGACGTGTTTTTGGCCTCTGACTTTGAAGGTGAGCGCCACCAGCGCCGCATCAAGCAGATCGAAACCCTGAACGCCAATTCATAAGAAAGGATCGCCCCACATGAACACCACCGAACCGAATCAACGCGCCGTCAACGTCATCAAGGGACTGGTCATGGACGCCACCCGCAAGGCCAATTCCGGCCATCCCGGGGGCCCCATGTCATCCGCGGATATGGCTTATGTCCTGTTCCATGAGTTCCTGCGCCACGATCCCCGGGACCCGGCCTGGTTCAACCGGGATCGCTTCGTGCTTTCCGCCGGGCACGAGTCCATGCTGCTCTACGGCCTGCTGGCCCTGGTCGGGCACCTGAACATCCAGGATCTTCAAGATTTCCGCCAGCTGGGCAGCCGAACTCCGGGCCACCCCGAAGAACACATGACCCCCGGTGTGGAAGCCACCACCGGCCCCCTGGGCCAGGGCCTGGCCATGGGCGTGGGCATGGCCGTAGCGGAGCGCATGCTGGCCGCCCGCCTCGGCACGGACGTTGTGGACCACTCCACCTATGTTCTGGCTTCGGACGGCGACATGCAGGAACCGGTGGCCCTGGGCGCGGCCAGTCTGGCCGGACACTGGGGGCTGGGCAAGCTGATCGTGTTCTACGACAGCAACCAGATTCAGCTCTCCGGGCCCACCAACCGATCCGACTGCACGGACTACCGCAAGCTCTTTGAGGCGTTTTGCTGGGACGTTCAGGAAGTTGACGGCCACGATCACGACCAGATCCGAGAAGCCATCCGCCGGGCCAAGGCCGAAACCGCCCGCCCCACCCTGATCATCGGCCACACGGTTATCGCCAAGGGCACGGCCTCCATGGAAGGGGACTTCGAAACCCACGGCGCGCCGCTCAGCCCGGACGAAATCAAGGCCACCAAGCGCAAACTCGGTCTGCCGGAGGAAGAAACCTTTCACCTGCCCCAGGACGCCCTGGACCACTTCCGAGCCCGCTTTCCGGAACTGGCCAAGGAAGTCGACGCCTGGAAACGGCATGTCCAGAAAAAGAAGACCACGGACGCCGCCTTTGCCCGGACCTGGGATCAACACGTCACCCCGCCCTCCCATCGTTCCTTCACGTGGCCGGAATTGGACGTCACGAAAAAGGTCTCCACGCGCAAAGCCTTCGGCCAATGCCTGAACGAACTGATCGCCCAGTTGCCGAATCTGGTGGGCGGTTCGGCGGACCTGGACCCCTCCAACCAGACGACCAAGTTCCGGGACACCACCGGCGTCTTCGGCACGGACAACCCCACCGGGCGCAACCTCAGCTTCGGCGTGCGGGAATTCCCCATGGGCGCCATCCTCAACGGCATCGCCCTGCACAGCGGCCTGGTGGGTTTCGGCGCGACCTTCCTGGTCTTTTCCGACTACCAGCGCAATGCCGTACGCATGTCCGCCATCCAGAACCTCCCGGTCCTGCACGTCTACACCCACGACTCCTTCTACGTCGGGGAAGACGGCCCGACGCACCAGCCCGTGGAGCACGCCTGGTCCCTGCGCCTGATTCCCAATCTCCTGGTGATGCGCCCGGCGGACGTCGTGGAAAGCCGGATCATGATGGAAGTCGCCCTGACCCAGGACAAGCGCCCATCCGCCCTGCTCTTCACCCGCCAGGATCTCCCGGTCCTGGCTCCGGAGGCATTCCCCCAAACAGCCAAAGGCGCTCGCCGCGGTGCCTACGTCCTGCACGACCCCGCCGACGGCTCCCCGGAAATGCTGATCATTGCCACCGGCTCCGAAGTGCACCTCGCCCTGGAAGCGGCCAAAATGCTTCCGGACCAGAAAATCCGGGTGGTCAGCGCCCCCTGTCTGGAGCTGTTCGAGGAACAGCCCCAGGCCTACAAGGACGAAATCCTGCCGCCCCGAATTCAAAAACGCGTCGCCGTTGAAGCCGGCCGCTCCGATCCCTGGTACAAATACGTCGGCCTCGACGGCATCGTCCTGGGCCTGGATCACTTCGGCGACTCCGCCCCAGCGAGCGCATTGGCCAAAAAATACGGCTTCACCCCTGAACACCTCGTCTCGATCATTCAAGCGAAATACGCATAGCCGTCAAACGGGAACCAATGGGTAACAAACGCCTTCAAGCTTGACAGGCATACCACTCCCAAGCTAGATGCCTCTCTTTATGCCGGGGTGGTGAAACTGGTAGACGCACTGGACTCAAAATCCAGCGGGGGAAACCCCGTGTCGGTTCGATTCCGACCCTCGGCACCAAGAAAATTTAAGGGCTTACAGTGAAAACTGTAAGCCCTTTTTTTGTTCTGTTTTTCTCACGCATCTATTATCTAACCTTTCGGAACACTTGCCGAAACCGAAAAAAGGCTCATTTTGAACCCATGCTTGACCTTGTAGTCGAGAATGGAGGAAGAAGAGCGAATTTGTCACAGAATGAATAGTCCGTATGCTTGTAGGCGTTAATATTGGGCAGCCCCCCTGGCCCGCCCTGCTTGCAAACCCTCACTGCCCCTGGAGCCCCGCATGGCCCAAAAGCAATCCCACGAAACACTTCCCGCTCAAGCAAGTTTCCCCAACTCCCGCGACATCCTGATGAACGCGCCCATCGGCATCTTCACGTCCACGCCTTAGGGGCGGTTTCTTGCAGCCAATCCAACAATGGCCAAGATGCTCGGTTATGATACCCCGGAAGAACTCATCTCATCGATCGTGGACATCGGCGGGCAGCTCTATGCCGACCCTGCCGATCGAGAAACATTCAAGCGTCTTGTCGAAGAACACGGTGAAGTCAAGGATCAAGAGTTCCGGATGGTCCGCCGGGACGGCTCATTGATCTGGGTCTCACGAAGCGGACGGGGCATGCGCGACTCTGATGGAAAGATCATCCAGTACCAGGGTTTCATTACCGACATCACCCAGCGCAAGCAGATCGAACAGCAGCACCAGGACCTTTTAGAGAACATTAATGACGTCGTTTTTTCCATTGATATGGATGGCCGGATCACCTACCTCAGTCCCTCCGCAAGGAATATCTTCGGGGACAGTGCCACTGAATTACTTGGCCGGATTTTTCTCGAACTTATTGATCCCAGGGACCTCCCTTTGGTCAAAAACGCTTGGCGAAATCTTCTGCAGGGCAGGTTGGAACCCGATGAATTCAGACTCTGTCCAAAAACGGACCAAACCCTCTGGGTGCGCACCTCAAGCCGCCCGCTGGTCAAGAACGGCGCTGCCGTTGGCATTGTTGGTGTCCTCACGGATATTTCACAGCAAAAACTGGCTGAGATTGAGCTGGAAACGACCCGCAAGGAGTTGTCCACGATCTTGGATGCCGTCCCCGCCATGGTCTGGCGCAAAGATGCCGACGGCAAGTACGTTCATGCCAACAAGGCTTTTTGTGATCTTGTCGGCATAGAACTGGACGCTTTGAAAGGAAAAAGCGACTTTGACGTCCACCCTCGGGAAATAGCTGAAAAGTACCGTGGCGACGACGACAGGGTCATCGCGGAAGGGAATCCAATACACCATATCGCTGAACGGCATATGAAATCCTCTGGTCAGAAAGGTTGGAGCCTGACCGAAAAGTTGCCTTATTTCAACGAGAATGGAGAGATCATCGGCACCATCGGTTTTGCCCTGGATATTACAGACCTCAAATTAGCGGAGGAAAAGCTTCGCAAAAGCAAGGAGCAGCAGCGCATCCTTCTGGACAACATTCAAACGCAAGTATGGTATCTGTCAGGCGAACAATCATACGGGGCTGTCAACAAGGCCCATGCGGACTTTCTGGGTTTTTCCCCAAAAGAGATCGCCAAGAAAGACATGTATGAGTTTTTACCGCAAAACGTGGTTGAAGTCTGTCGACAAGGCAATAGAGACGTCTTTTCCAAGGGCCAGCAGATTCGCACTGAAGAATGGGTACCCAATGCAGCAGGGGAGCAACGGCTGCTATCCATCATCAAAACGCCGAAAATGGATGGCCAGGGCGATGTCGAGTACGTGGTTTGCGCTGCCGAGGACATCACCGATCGCAGACGAGCAGAGGAAGCCCTCCGGGCAAGCGAGGAAAAACACCGCCGTCTCTTCGAAACCATGGCCCAGGGGGTCATTTACCAGGCAGTCGACGGCGCCATCATTTCGGCCAACCCCGCGGCTGAGCGCATTCTTGGCCTCACCTTGGACCAGATGCAGGGCAAAACATCCATGGACCCGCGCTGGAGAATGATCAAGCAAGACGGCACAGCGGTTCCAGGCACGGATCATCCGGCCATGATCGCGTTGCGCACAGGCGAGACCGTTGGGCCTGTTGTCCGGGGGGTGTTTCATCCAGACAAGAATGCTCACGTCTGGCTATCCATCACTGCTACTCCCCTGTTCCAACCTGGAGAAACAAAGCCCTTTCAGGTCTATGCCGCCTTTGAGGACATTACGGAGCGCAAACGGGCGGAAGAGCAGTATCAGATGCTATTCCGCGAAATGCTGGACGGCTTTGCCCTGCATGAAATCATCTGCGATGAGTCGGGTGAGCCCGCGAACTATCGATTCCTGGCCGTGAATCCAGCTTTTGAGAGGGCTACAGGACTAAAAGGCGATGACATTATAGGCAAAACCGTCCTGGATGTCTTGCCTGAAACTGAAGATCACTGGATCAAGACGTACGGACAAGTGGCTCTGACAGGAGAGCCGGTCGTTTTCGACAATTTTTCAGTAGCGCTGCAAAAACATTTCGTGGCTACGGCATTCAGACCGTCATCTGGTCAGTTCGCCTGTATTTTTGCCGACATTACCGACCGCATGCATGCCGAAGAGGCGCTTCGTGAGAGCGAAGCGCGTTTCCGCAATCTTTTTGAACATGTCCCCACCGTCGCGGTTCAGGGATATGGAATGGACGGTAAAACGCTCTTCTGGAATAAAGCATCTGAGATGTTCTATGGATTTTCATCCGATGAAGCCATTGGAAAGAATCTTTTGGATCTGATTATTCCAGACGAAATGCGACCTGATGTTGTTCGAGAAATCAAATCCATGTCTGAAACCGGAATCTCAATTCCAGCGGCGGAACTCCATCTGAAGCGGAAGGACGGGTCGCGTATCCAGGTCTATTCCAGCCATGCAATTGTCCAGAGACCCAACCAGCCGCCAGAATTGTTTTGCATCGATATCGACCTGACCGAGCTTAAACAGATCGAACAAGCCCTGATCCAGGCCAAGGAGCATGCCGAAGCCGCCAATCAGGCCAAGTCCGAATTCCTGGCCAACATGAGCCATGAAATCCGTACGCCCATCAACGGAATGATGGGCATGATGCAACTCCTGGAAACGACATCTCTGGATGGAGAGCAAAAAAAGTATGTGCAGATGGCCAAGGGTTCGGCCAACCGATTGACCAGGCTGCTTTCCGACATCCTTGACCTGTCCAGGGTCGAGGCGGGCAAAATGACGATCCATGAGTCCGAGTTCGTGGTCCAGGAGCTGGCTGATTCCGTATCCGACCTGTTCCAGGTTGTGACCAGGGACAAGGGCATCCATCTCGAATGCTTCATTGATCCGGACATCCCAACACGGCTTATCGGCGACGAGGCGCGGGTCAGGCAGATTCTCTTCAACCTGACGGGCAATGCCTTGAAATTCACGAACAAGGGCAGCGTCAAGGTAGAAATGACCTCCATGTCCTCCGAAAGGCCGAGCGAATGCCGCATCCTTTTGACCGTATCCGATACCGGCATCGGAATTCCCGAGGACAAATTGGATGGCCTGTTCAAACCGTTTGCCCAGGTGGACGGCTCCTACACCCGATCCTATCAGGGCGCTGGGCTAGGGCTTTCCATCGTCAAGCGCCTCGTGGACCTGATGGGTGGGAGTGTTTCCCTGGCCAGCACTCTCGGCAAAGGGACCACGGTGCAGGTGCTCCTGCCCTTCAAACTCCCCGAGGGAGTGAGCATTCCCACCGAGCAAGGACCAAGGCGGCAAACCGAAACCAAACAGAGCCTGCGCATCCTCCTGGCCGAGGATGAAGAGTCAAGCTCTTTTCCCACGAGAAAACTCCTGGAAAAGGCCGGGCACACCGTGACCCTGGCCGAGGACGGGCAACAAGCGTTGAACTTGCTCGCGGCACAGGACTTCGACGTGATCCTGATGGACGTGCAGATGCCGGTGCTGAACGGGGTGGAGGCGACGCAGGAGATTAGAAGGTTAGAGGATGAGAAGAATTCCAGCATTCCAGGATCCCAGCATTCCAGAATTCCCATCATCGCCCTGACCGCCTATGCCATGCTCGGAGACCGGGAGAAGTTTCTGGCTGTCGGAATGGACGACTACCTGGGCAAGCCGGTGAAGATGGAGGATTTGACGAAGGTGCTGGAGCGGGTGGTATCCAAAGAGAAGGCATAACAGCACCGAGATAATCGCCAGGGACGGCAAACCCATTACCCAAAAACCATGCCTAACCCCGAATCTCCCCCCGAAAAGCCCTGGGCCATCCTCGGCATATCCCGCAAGCAGTACACCGCAGCCAGACCCTGGAAGAAGGCCGGGATGACGAAAGAGAAATTTGCAAAAAAAAATCTGAACCTGGCGCATCCGGTGGATCGTCAACGGCTATGCCACGTACTGGTACGATCTTGATGTTTTTGCTTGAACGATAACAAATATGCCAGGGCTTCCACGATCAATCTCCGGTTTAGGCATTGACAACCCGCATGGTTACTCAATAGGGATTGCCCACTCTCCCCAGAAGTGCCACGACTTGAGGGGTTTGAGACTGAAAAAAATCAACCGATACCACTCACCACATTTTCAACCGCTGACAACATCTCATAAGGAGACATCATGAAAAAAATGCTTTTCCTTGCCGCTCTCGTTCTAGGTTCGTTCTGTGCCCCGTCTCATGCTGCTGATGTAGCAAAATGCGTTTGCATAGGACCTCCCCATGCAATTGGAAATCATCGTTGCATGGATCATTTCGTTTTCCTGCACAAGATGTATATGCTCATTGACCCGAAAGACCCGATAGGGCTGCGCGGTTATATCGGCGACCAGCCTTTCGAGACCTTGGTCAAAACAGGAAAGGTATACGACCCCGTTTCCGGCTGGGGCTGCATTCGTGAGTGAGGCCGTACGGTGTAAAGTGTTCTTTCGGCAAGATGTCAATCGGCATTCTTTGCCGAAACCGAGGTGGACGCCAAGATGCGCAAGCACATCGAGGGTTGCATCGGCTGGAATCTCCGGAACAACCACCCTGAGTGGAAGGCGCTGTACCCGGATACTTTGCGGCCTCTTGATCCTTCGGAGTACTGATCCAGCCAGCCGGATTTCACAAAACCTTCGGCAACTCTCTCCAATCCGTCGTGAACCGCGGGCTCAAACGCGCCTGCCGCATCACCCACCGCTGCCCCGTCCCTTCCGCCGCCAAGCGCATGGTCATGGCTCCCCACTTGGCGTTTACCCGGTCCATGGTGTCCATCACGGCCTTGCTCCGCGCCCTCTCCTCAGGCGACGGTTCGAACAGGTTCAGCCTGCGACCCTGTTCCTTCTCGATCCCGAAGACCATCACTCCGGCTTTGCGGTACTCGTAGCCCGGCTTGAATATTTGTTCCAAAACCCTCCGGGCAGCTCGGATCAAGTCCGACGTATGGCTTGACGGCACGGCCAGGGAGACGGTGGCCGCGTTGCTGTACTGCGGCCTGTCCAGCCGGAAGCGGTCCGTGAGCACGAACACCTGAAGTTGCCCCGCCACGCATTTCTGGCCGCGTAGGCGCTCTGCGGTCCTGGCCGCGTAGCCGGAGATCAATTCCGCCAATTTGTCCTTGTCCGTAACAGCCTTGGCAAAGGTCCGCGAGCAAACGATGCTCTTGGGCGTGGCCACGGTCTGTTCCAGGGGGATGCAGGGGATGCCCTGGAGTTCCAGAAGGGTATGCATCCCGTTTACCGTCATCCGCTTTTTGACCCAGTCTTTGTCCAACTTGCTGAATTGCAGGGCGTCGCGAATCCCGAATTCGCGCAGCTTCTTGCTGTACTGCCGTCCGATCCCCCAGACGTCCTCGATCTCAATCCCCGCCAGAATCCGTTCCTGACCCGGATAGTCCACAAGACTGAACGAGCCACCATGTTCCGGCTGTTTCTTGGCCACCCGATTGGCGATCTTGGCCAGGGTCTTTGTCGGGCCGATGCCAATGGATACAGGGATGCCGGTCCATTGCATGACCGTGGCCCTGATCTTTCGAGCCAGGTCCAGGGGATGGTCGTGCATCCGGTCCAGGCGCAGGAACGCCTCGTCGATGGAGTAGATTTCCATGTCCGGGGTGAACCGGGAAACCGTATCCATCACTCGGCGGGACATGTCGCCGTAGAGGGCGAAGTTGGAGGAAAAGACGTGGACGCCGTGCTTTCGAAACAGAGGCTGAAACGTGAACGCCGGTGCGCCCATGGGAATGTCCAGGGCCTTGGCCTCGTTGGAGCGGGCAATCACGCAGCCGTCGTTGTTGGACAGCACAACGATGGGCTTGCCTCGCAGCTTGGGATTGAACGCCCGCTCGCAGGATGCGTAGAAGTTGTTGCAGTCCAGCAGGGCGAAGAAGGTCGAGGGCGGCATGGTCTTGAGTTGTTTCATGGCTCGTATTCAGGGCATCTTGCGGATCACGCTCGTCACGACGCCCCAGACCTCGCAGTCCATCTCGGGCGTGAGTTCGATCTCGGGATATTCGGCATTGGCGGGGACCAGAAAGGCGTGCCCGTTCCGCCGCTTCAACGTCTTGACCGTGAATTCACCGTAGACAATGGCGATGACCACCTTCCCGTCCGTGACTTCGGCGGACTTGTCCACGACCAGCACGTCCCCGTCATGGATGCCCACGCCTTGCATGGAATCGCCGGTGGCCCGGACCAGATACGTGGCCGCCGGGTTCTTCACCAGGTAATCGTTCAGGTCCAGCCGCTTTTCCAGGAAATCATCGGCTGGAGACGGAAAGCCCGCCGTCACAGGCGACAAATACAGCGGCAGTTCGACATCCAGACCTTTGGCAACGCCGGAAATCAGGGCCAAGTCATTGGACAGAGGAACCTGTCGCAACGTGTCAGCATTTTCGTGAGACATGGGGATGATCGTAGCGATCATCGAGAGGCGCGGCAATGGTTTGCAGGCAGGGAAAACAGAGCAAAGCATTCTTCAGGTAGAGGACGATGAAGTGATCTTTGCGGTTCTCGGTGTCCACGTGGGAGTTGCTCCCGTTCATAGTATGAGGCGGCTGACGGGCTCCAGGCAAAGTGATCCAAGGACAAGCTTGCGCTGGATCATCCAACCTCATTGCCCCACCAACTGCACCCTGATATTCACATCCATCCCAGAAGTCACACCACCCCTGCGTGATAAGCAAACAGCATGAGGGCGCTGTGATGCTTGCCAGAAGCGTTGACAGTGCCAACGAAATGGGCGCAAATAACAGAGGCTTGATTGGTTGGCATATTTTTTCAACATACTGAAATTGTACTATTTTTGCTCTGGCATGGATCGTGCTGACAGTAAAACATCAATAACATCCAACCAAGGCGGAATATCATGAACATCTGGAGCAGAAAGATTTTGGGAGCAGCGGCAATGGCGGCATTGGCTTGCCTGCTCTTCATGGGCCAGGCCGGGGCCTGGAATGACAACCACCTGGAGCAACTGCTGAAAATTCGGCATTGCCCCTCATGCGACTTGAGCGGAGCTGACTTGAGCGGAAAAAACCTGAGCGGGCACAATTTTTACAAAGCCAACCTGAAAAACGCCAACTTGAGCAACTCCAACCTCACTGGCTCCAGTTTTGTTCAGGCGGACTTGCAGGGCGCCAACCTGAACGGCGCAACCCTGGACGGGGCCAATTTCAGCGGAGCTAAATCCTGGTTTAATAATGAACTCACATGTGCCACTCCTTCCATTGGGGGTTGTTATGATGAATGCTCTCCTGGGGGGACATGCTATTAGACTAAATTACAACCAATTTGGCCTCTGTATGCATGCGAAAAAACCGTATAAAAACATGACATCAACCCACAAGAAGAAATTGAAAATGCGAAAAATCATTCTGACCGCGACCCTGGCCCTGGCCTTGTTGTTCATCGCAACGCTAAACATTCACGCCGCCGAGAGAGGCACCTACATCGATTGCATCCACGGCTGCTCAGAACTGTTCGTCTGCAACAAATGTTGCAACGAGACATTCAGCAGCATCTTGGCGAACTGCAATAGTTGGCACAAAAGATGTGAAGAGCGATGTTTTTGACATGTACGCTGTCTCGACCAATGTATGCTTGATAAACACGTTTGTCTCATGCAGGAAAAACGAGATTTCAATTGCCCGCAGTGGAATGAGGATGTTCATAAGTCGGGATTGACTAAATCCGCAAGCTGTGGCCTTGATTGCCACATTTATTAGGCTCTTTCCCTCAACCATACGAAAATAAGTATCGCCATGCGGAAAATGTGGAGAAAGCTTTTCACAACATCAGCCATGACCTTCATGCTCTGCATGACCTGGCTGGTCATTACAAGCGAAGCCCAGGCTGAGAGGTTCGTGGACAATGGGAACGGGACGGTTACGGATACGGATACGGATACGGTGACGGGACTGATGTGGACCAAGAGTGCCAATCCACTTGGAGAGTTGACTTGGAATGAAACCTTCACCAGGTTCAGCTCTTTCAGTATCTCCGGAATTGGCGGCTGGAGGCTGCCGAGCATTGGTGAGATTGATGCTATATACCATGCAATGAGTGGCGGACATCCCTTCACCGATGTCCAATCGACCCTCTACTGGTCAAGTGAGACGAACGTAAGGTTTCCGGATTATGCGGGTACCATTAACATGTCCAATGGCGACTGGGGCAACGTCAGCAGACACCGCGCCTTCGGCGTTTGGCCCGTCCGCGCCAGCCAGTGAGATGCTTTGGAGCTTTGGGTTATTTGGTCTTTCAACACCAAACACATGCCGTTGAAGTAGCAAAATGCGTTTGCATAGGCTCTCCCCATGCAATTGGAAATCACCGGTGCCTGAATCATACAACATGAAAAAAATGATGCCGACCCGGCTGGCTGGTCAATGTCTCTTTGGTGGCCTCAACTTTGTTCTCGGCATGGGCTCTTGCACTTTATTCTTGGCTATGACATCCTCCACCGGTTGGGTGCTTTTTCACGATAACTTGAATGGAGGAAATTTTAAATAAAAAAAATTAATTATACAAAAATACGTTGCGCTACTGCATCAGAAATGCTTAACCCAGGGGAGAATCAACAATGAAAATCATGAAGATTTGGATTAAAACGATTATTATGCTGGTAGTGCTGAATTCACTTATTGCCTTGAACGCATCTTCGAATGAAACAGGCGCCAATAAGTATTCTATTTCGACAAACTGGCAGACTCTACCGAAAAACGCGTCACATGCTGTGGACGTGTTCTTCCTGTATCCCACAACCTACTTCCCGGATATAAAAAGCAATAGTTCTGTATATTCTCCGATTTGGAACCAGACCATCGGGCAGGCCCAAGCCGATCCGAGCATTAGTACTCAAGTCGCTTCCAAATCAAGCGTTTTTCACAAAGCAGGCACAAATCTTTATGTGCCTTATTTTCAGCAAGCGGCTGGTTTCAACGTTCTGGAGGCGCTGCTGTGGAAAACAAATGAAGCAAACAGAGCGGCTGCGACCATGGCTTTGGAAATCGCATACAGAGATGTAGAAGACGCATTCGACTATTTCCTGTCGCATTACAACAAAGACGCTAAGAATAACCCTCGCCCATTTATTCTCGCAGGCCACAGCCAAGGTTCGAACCTGTTGCTTATGCTTTTACAGAGGCGGTTCTCAGATGCCACACTTCGCGAAAGACTCGTTGCCGCTTACGTGATCGGCTGGTCTATCACGGCCGATGATATATCAAACTACCCCGCTCTGTCGCAACTCGGCATCTGCAGCAGCAGGGTACAGACCGGATGCATCATCACTTACAACACGCAGCAGAATCCAGGTGATTTTTCACAAACCGGTCCTTCGCCGACCGGAATCGTGCAAGCGAATGCTTACAGCGTTAATCCGCTAACCTGGGCTGCAAGCGGTCCGAATGAAATGGAGACCACTGCCGTTCCCGCAACAGAAAATCTCGGAGCTCTCTTCTATAAATTTCAGCCGCCCGTTAATCCCCAACTGGGGCCTCCTCCGGGCGGACGACTTGCAGAAGGCCAGGTTTGGCCTACCTGGAAAAAATATTTAATCGGGGGCGTCGATGTTGATGCCGTAGTGATCGCTAACTTCACAGGCGCACAAAACAATCAGGGCGCGTTAGTAATTGACCCGACCGCCCTGCCGAAACCAGGGAATTACCAAAATCTCAATGCACCGTACAATTTGCTGCCGGGCTGGTATCACAACTATGATTATAGTTTCTTCTTTTTCAACCTTGAACTGAATGTCATCGACAGGATTGCATCCTATTACATAGGCCGATATGAAGTGGCCACCAAAAAATGGACAGTCTACTAAGGTAGATGCCACGAAACTGGAGGGACAATTTCAATAAGTAAAAACATAAATATGTATATAGCATCCTATCTATTATTGTTTAACAAAAGCAATGCACCGATTGCTACACTCTAAATGATTATTTTTTTGCACTTGGCGGGATGGTTCATCTTGTCAGGAAAATTGGTTGACACATTTTGTTGCCGTGAAAATTCGCCGCAAATGTAGGGGCGGCCCTCGCGGCCGCCCTTGGTGGGCGGGCAACGAGGTGCATCGACGAACAAACGATCAGCCGTGCCGCCATGTTGATATGAGCGAAGGGCAGGCGCAAGGCCTGCCCCTACACGACGCGATTATGCCCACGATCATCTGGAACAAGACGCCAATGTGTCAATCAGAACTGAACCATCCCCACTTGGCAACGGCGATATTCCACCGCCGCAGTAATACAGTATTGTGATTTCAAGATTTTTTATCGGAGGCAACTGATGACTGATGACTGATGACAGCAGTCATTGAGTGGATCGAGCGTGAGACGCTGAGCTGCCGGATACGGAACGCGCATTTCTTGCCGACCGTTTGCTCAGTTCCTTGGGAAGTGAAGTCCTTGGTGACATTGATCTCGCGTGAGTTGAGGAAGATGAACGGCTCTACGCGGAATACAAAGAGGGGAAGCGGCAAACAGTTTCTGCGCTAGAGGTCTTTGCTGAGGCCGATCGGCTCATCAAGTGACCAGCATTCACTTTGATCCATACGCTCGTGTGGATTTCCTTGCGGCCATTGAGTATTACAAGGAATGCAAGAATGATCTCAGTCGCCTGTTCCGTGAGGCGGTCGAGACACAGATTGAGCATATTCGGCAGACGCCCTTCCTTTTTCGAGTATTTCATCCGCCCTTTAGGCGCTGCCTCGCACCGAACTTCCCCTATTCAATCATCTTCACCATTGAGTCTGACTTTATCCTGGTTGTGGCGATGGGACACACGTGGAGGGCAATCAATCGGGCCGGGTGGTGGACACAATCCACGACCAGCATACCCCCATCCAGAATCCCAGCGTCCTTCATCGAGTCGACCATCGAGTCGCCAGAAACCCGGACCAGCCAGAAAACAACTTGAGCGCGACCAGCTCAGTAAAAAAAGGTTAATAAAATCAAAAAAGACGAGGCTGAACGGTTTGTCCGGCCTCGTCTTTTTTGTCCTTTGGCATCCGGGGGATTTGAGGGGTACTTCCCGTGGTATCGGCGCCACACACTGCCCTTTGGGTACGAACGATACCCCATTCTTCTCCAAGAAACATGCAATTCAAAATGTTACTAAAGGATACCCGCATGCCCCTACCCGACAAAGCAATACGGAACCTAACCGTCACCCGGAAGTCATACAAGAAGTACAACGGCAACGGCCTCTACCTCGAGTGAAGCCGACAGGCTCCAAGCTTTGGAAGTCTCGGTTCAACTTCGAGGGTAAGGCAAAACTCCTGACCCTGGGAGAAGTCCCTGCTGTAGGGCTAAAACACATCCCCCCTGATCTTTACGGACAAGCCACGGGATAGCTGCGCAGGCCCAGGCCGTAGAACTCGGTCTTCCCAAACTGGTTTCCCCCAAGATGCTGCTGAGTGAAGGAAATGTCGTTGGCCCGGCAGGAGCCGTCCGCATTCTTCTTGAGTACCACATGGGTGTTGATTTCGCGGCGGATGATATTGCCCAGAAGGTCGCGGATCAGCCGCCATTCCGGCTCGATGATCACGACATCCACGGGGTATTCGTTGGTCCAGCCCTGGTCCTTGACCGCCTGGATCATTTCCTGGCTGAGCTGGGGATCGGTCATCTTCGCCTCGGGCAGAATTCCCAGCGTCGCCGTGACATCTCCGGCCTTGCTCAGGGTGAAACCACCCTGGGCGAACATGATTTCGCAATCCTCGGGACCGCCCCAGAACTCAAAGGCCACCCCGTGATCGCCGTCCGGCAGTTCATTGACCATTGCGGTCCATGTATCTGTAACCCCGCGGTTCTGCCGGTCCCCATCATCGCCGGGAGCAAGTCTTGGTGTGACTTGCACAGTGGTCCAGCTGTCGCTTTCAAACCATTGCTCGTTGAGCACGCCCCTGGATTCGCCGTTGATCAGGATCTTAATCCGGTATTGGCTCGCCGGGTTGGGACATCTGCCGCCGTCCTCGTCGGCTCCCAGCCGGACCAGAGACTTGGGCAGATAGACGCGGCCGTAGATCGGTTCATCCGCCGCAAAAACATCGGCCAGCGGGATGCGATCCTGCTCTTTGAACGTAATCCGCTCTTTGGCCCAGACAATCTTGCCGACATTATTCCCGTGCAGCTCGCTGGTGATGCCCTGGTCCTGGGCAAAAGCCAAGCCTGCAAGGAAAAAAAATAGAACGAACGTCAACACGGTTTTCATGCCTGCCTCCTGTTAGCTGTAATGGAATGGATCTGGTGACTTGGAGTCCGCATCTCTACAGCGGAATCATTTTATTATCCAGTGAATTTAACATACTCCCGCAAAATCCGTCAAAGTCGTTGGCAGGAGCGTCATTGAGGAATGGACCATATCTACCCAGAGCGGATACCAGTTGGACCAGGAGTGGGACTGGCCGGTCTTTGCTCCGAGCCAATGGGTGACGACAAATGTTGGGAATTACGGATACGGTTGTGTGGACATGGAGTTTGAAGCAAAACTCCAGGGCGAAGTCACGGCAACCACAACCAGTCCGTTCAAAAACCCCAAGTGCAAGGAACAAAAAAAAATCAAGGTCGAAGCGTATTTATTCATACGTGAGAGTTTGAATTTTTTGCGGTGACGCAGCAATTTGGAGTTATTCAACTGTTAACCCCTTTGTCTTTGCAGGATTGTCATATGTCTCCAAAACTCCGAGAAATTGCGAATTGCTGGAATGAACGGAAAATTACAGCTGGCATTGTCGAATTCGTCTTCATTTTTTAGAAAACGCAGCAATGCCAGCCATGCATGCACTATCAGGTCGTCGATGAAAAAACCGATCTACTTCAACCTGACACTTCCAACGCAGAGATCTCCTTCTTCCGCTCCATCTTCCCACATCTTCAGCATTTCAACTCTGTAATCCGTCATTTTTCTCAAAACATTACACCTGCACAACGGATACATGGAACCGTACTCAGCATATGTGTCTTCTTCTGGAAACAAGGCCGATAAATGCGCATCGCGAAAAACCATCCAGGCGGACTGGGCAGCCTTGAATTTTTCTATAAAGACTTCGTCATCTTGGTATTCAGAAAGAATACGGAGATACGTATCTTCCATGATACCCTCGGCATCTTTGTAAGTCTCACAGGCATCGACATTCATTTCCATCTGCGTCTGGGCCAAGACGATCATACCATGATTTTCTGGAAAAAAAAGCAGGAATGAAAGCAATACGGGGAAAATTATATAACGGTAAACAGGCATCCTCTTCAGTCCTTCGGAATTATTTATCATGCTGCATGAGTGTTTTTCATCCACTTGCCTCAGTAAATGAACGTCCGATCTTTTGCTTTCATGGCGACTTTCACAAGGATCGGCTCGATCAGCTCACCTTTTCCCACGGCAGGTCCAGGTCGTCACGTCCAAAATGTCCATAGGCCGCCGTTGGATAATAGAGGGGACGCAACAATTTGAGCTTGTCGATGATTCCGGCAGGCGTCAAATCGAATTCTTCCTGGAGCAGTCGCTCAATTTCTTGATCCGGCAGCTCCCCCGCACCGGAGGTTTTGACCAGGCAGCTAACTGGTTTGGCCACACCAATGGCATAGGAAATCTGGGTCAGGCATTTTTTGGCCCAGCCCCTGGATACGACGGTCTTGGACAGAAAGCGGGCCATATACGCAGCGGAACGATCCACCTTGCTGGGATCTTTCCCGGAGAATGCACCGCCGCCATGCGGTGCCGCACCTCCGTAAGTGTCCACAATGATCTTGCGACCAGTTAATCCGGTATCACCCTTGGGGCCACCGGTCACGAACCGCCCGGTAGGATTGATCAGGCACTTAAAATCCGGTGAACGGTGGCTCTCGGGGATGACGGGCTTGATGATCCGTTCCAGGACGGATGCCCGAAGCTCATCCATGCTGACGTTGTCATCATGCTGGGTCGACAGGACCACGGTCTCAACATGAACGGGCTTGCCGTCGACGTAGCGAAAGGAAACCTGTGACTTTGCGTCTGGTCCCAGCCAGGCAATGGTGCCGCTTTTTCGGAGTTCGGCCTGCCGTTGGACCAATCGATGCGCAAAGATTATAGGAGCAGGCATCAGTTCAGGCGTCTCGTCGCAGGCATAGCCGAACATCATGCCCTGGTCTCCGGCTCCGAGCACTCCGTCCTCCCGGTCGACCCCCTGGTTGATGTCTCGGGACTGACCGTTAAAGCGGACCTGAATTTCGCAGGCTTCAGGATCAATGCCGGTATTTGAGTCGCGATACCCCGTATCCCGGACAACCTGGCGAACCAGTGATTCAGTCATGGCTTGGACTTGCTGAAATACTTCGGAAGTGGCTTTGAATTCACCAGCAACGACAACGCACTGGTCGGCCAGTAGCGTCTCGCAAGCAACCCTGGCATGAGGGTCACGGGACAGGAATTCGTCCAGGATACGATCGGAAATCCGATCGGCGAGCTTGTCGGGGTGTCCTTCGGATACGGATTCGGACGTGAACAGGTGGGAACGTGTGGAAGAAACGGATGGCATGAGGGCGCACCTCCTTCGCTCCTTGGTGAATTGGCTGCGCGTTTGGCGGCCACTGGGAGCGAAATCGGCGGGCCAACGCTTTAGCAGTATTTCTGAGTCGCCCTGCAAGTTGTAGATTAAATCGGCGACGATCGAACCACGGACAAAAAAAAGCCCGCTCAGCTTAAAGCCAAGGCGGGATAGGGGTATCTCGCTTTAGCTGGTACTTGTTAAGCGCCCCGCAAGCTGAGATCAACTCGGCGCTGGAGGGTCTGATATTGCTTTTGCCCAAACGTGTCAACTCCCAAACTCTTGCCGGACGATACCAGATACCAATCCCTGCCAAGCTCCATTTCACTTCGATGGACGGCCAACTCGCGGACAAAATTCTCATGGAGGAAATGTCAACATGCATGATCAGAAAATAACCACTCGGGGATGGATACGCCATGGTTTCGCTGCCATCATCATATTTTTCGGCTTTTTCCACATATTCCCGGCAACGGCGATTTCAAAACAGAACAGCATGGCCGCGAACCTGCTCACCCCGGAAGCTCTGTGGGAGATTGGACGGGTTTCCGATCCCCGGATTTCTCCGGACGGATCCCAGGTGCTGTTCTCGGTCAAGCATTACAACCTGGAGGACAATGTCGGCCGGAGTCACCTCTATGTAACCGACATGGACGGGAGCAATAGGCGGCGCATTTCGCCTGAGGACGGCAACGACGGCCATGGGGAGTGGAGACCCGACGGGAATCGGATTGGCTTTCTGCATCAGGGGCAAATCTGGGAAATGAACCCTGACGGCTCAGGTCGTAGGCGGCTCACCGACATCCCAGCCGAAGTCACGGGGTTCAGGTACTCGCCGACACGGGAAAACATCCTCTTTTCCAGCCCTGTCCCCTCCAAAGCCGGGCATGACGATCTGTTCGCCGGTCTGGACAAGGCCCACGCGAGGATCGTGAACGAATTGATGTACCGCCACTGGGATACCTGGATTGAATCCTTCAGCCATCTCCATCTGGCCGCGTATTCCGATGCGGGACTGGGGGAGCACGTGGACATCATGCGGGGTTTGGGGCTGGAGTCCCCGTTCAGGCCCTTCGGCGGAATGGAGCAGGCCTCCTGGAGCCCTGACGGCAGGTCCGTCGCCTATTCCGCTCGAAGCACTGATGGCAAGGCCTACGCCTTGTCCACGAATTCGCGGATCATGCTCTACAGCCTGGATACCGGCCAAACCAGGACGTTGAGCACCGGAGTCGGATACGACGTCAACCCGGAATTCTCTCCAGACGGAAAACGTATTGCCTGGTTGAGTATGGAGCGGAACGGCTACGAAGCGGACAAGAACAGGCTGCTGGTGCTGGATCTGTTTTCAGAGACCATCGCTGACCTGACAACGGGCTTTGACCAGGACGTCGAAGATTTTAGCTGGTCCACGGACAGTGCCGCCATCTTTTTTACAAGTCTGCGCCACGCTTCAACCCAGATCTACCGCCTTGATCTCTCCAGCCGGGAGATCGTCCCGTTGACCGAAGGCAAACAGACCTTCTCCCAACTGGTCAGCGCGGATAACGCCATTGTCGCGGTCAAATCAACCCTGTCCCGACCAGGAGAGGTTTTCCGCCTGGATACGACCAATCAGGAGTTGGCCGACATCTCCCGCGTCAACGACGACTTTCCGTCGTCCTTTGTCCTTGGCGAGGTTCGGGAGCGTTGGGTGAAAACCGCTGACAACCGGAAGATGCTCGTCCTGGTCGTCTTGCCGCCGGATTTCGACCCTCAAAAAACCTATCCCGCCAAGCTCTACTGCATAGGCGGGCCGGAAGTTTCCGTGGACCACTCCTGGTCTTACCGGTGGAATCTTCAGACTCTGGCCGCGAGAGGCTACGTGGTCGTCGGACCCAATCGCAGAGGTACTCCGGGATTCGGGCAGCAGTGGAAGGAAGCCGTTCTGGGAGATTGGGGCGGCCTGCCCATGCAGGATCTCCTGGCGGCCATCGACGATGTGGCCACGGAGCCATGGGTGGACAGCAACCGCCTGGTCGCGGTGGGGCCGAGTTTTGGCGGTTATTCCGTCTATTGGCTTGCGGGTAACCACGACAATCGTTTCAAGGCGCTGGTGGCCCATGACGGCATTTTCAACCTGGAATCAATGTACCTGGAAACGGAAGAAATCTTTTTCGTCAACTCCGAATTTGGCGGGCCGTTCTGGGACAGGGACAATCCAATTGCGCAACGCAGCTATGCCGCGTCTCCGCACCGATTCGTCCAGAACTGGACAGCGCCCCTCCTGGTCATCCACGGGGGCCGCGACTACCGGGTTCCCGAATCCCAGGGATTCAGCGCCTTCAATGCGGCCAGGCTGCGCGACATTCCAGCCAGACTCCTCTATCTCCCTGACGAGAACCACTGGGTCCTGTCGCCCCAGAACAGCGTCCTGTGGTATCGGACCGTTCTGGACTGGGCGGATCAATGGACGGGAGGTGGGGCTATAACCGCAAATCCCTGATTCGGCGACAAGGCCCATTGAATTCAACTGGATTTCCATGACCGACGATCTGACCGACGACCTGAAGGACGCGCTTACCAAGCAGCGAAAGCATGTCCATGACAACCTTGTCTTCCCCAGCCGTTTCCGATGCGTGCAGCTCCAGAAAGGATAAGGTCTGGCGCGTGGGTGGTGTCTTGGGTCATGACGACGTGAACGACTATAAAAAAGCAGAAAGGCTGTTCCAAGCATTCCAAGCATGGCAATTGGCCGGTGAAACCCTTGGATCTTGAGGGCTTCCCCGGCTAAGGACTCAGATCTAAACTTGGGCTTGACCTTGTTGCCAAAGATGGAAAGAAGGAGAAAGTTTGCGGTAAATTAACAAACTGCGCATGCTTTTAAGCGAAAACATGGCTAAGCCAGCCGCACTTGGCCACTCTGCTTGCAGCCAATCCGTCGCCCCACCGCCCCAGGAGTCCTTGATGTCCCAGAAGCAAGCCCCTGAAACACCCTCAACCCAAGCAGTATTTGAGGCCCCCCACGACATCCTGATGGACGCGCCCATCGGCATTTTCACGTCCACGCCGGAGGGGCGGTTTCTTTCTGTCAACCCTGCAATGGCGGGCATGTATGGGTACAAGTCTGCCCAAGAAATGATCGAATCCGTCACGGACATCACTACGATGATATACGCCGACCCGGCGGATCGACGCCGGTTGTTCGAATGCTTCGATGCCAGTGAGACGGTAAAGGATTTTGAAGCCCTCCATCAGCGCAAAGACGGTTCAACGTTCTGGACCTCGGAATCGGTCCACTTGGTTCGAGATGAAAAAGGGGACATCACGCGCCTTCATGGATTTGTCACGGACTTTTCCCCGCGGAAAACCGCCGAGCAGGCCAAGAAGGAGAGCGAAGATCGTTTTCGGTTGATGTTCACGAACGCCCCTATGCCCTATCAATCCCTGGACGAGCAGGGCAATTTCTTGGACATCAACCAGACCTTTTTGGATGTACTTGGTTACAACCGTGAAGAACTTGTCGGCAAGAACTTTGGCGACATCCTGCATCCGGACTGGAGGGATCACTTCAAGGAGAATTTCCCCAAATTCAAAGCTGTGGGCGAAATCCTGGGCGTTGAATTCGAGATGGTCAAAAAGGATGGATCGACAATTCTTGTCTACTTCAGCGGCAAAATCCAACGTGACGACCAAGGCCGTTTTTTGAGGACGCATTGCATTTTCCAGGATGTTACAGGGAAGAAGCGAGTCGAGGAGGCCCTGCAGGAAAGCGAGGAGCGCTTCAAGGCTCTGCACAATGCATCATTTGGCGGCATTACCATCCACGACAAAGGCATCATCCTGGAGTGCAACCAGGGGCTCTCGGAGATCACCGAGTTTAGCTATGATGAGCTTATCGGGATGGATGGACTTCTATTGATCGCACAGCAGTCCCGTGAACTGGTGATGAACAATATTATCGCCGGCTATGAGAAGCCCTATGAAGCATTTGGGGTACGCAAGAATGGCGAAGAATATCCCGTGCGCCTGGAAGCGAGAAATATTCCCTACAAGGGGAAGCTGGTTCGCGTGGTTGAATTCAGGGACATCACCGAGCGAAAACAAGCCGAACACGCTCTGCTCTTGGCCAAGGAACAGGCCGAGACCGCCAACCAGGCTAAGAGTGAATTCCTGGCCAACATGAGCCATGAGATACGCACACCCATCAACGGGATCGTGGGCATGATGCAGCTCTTGGAAGCTACGACCCTGAATGCCGATCAAAGAAAATACGTCCAGCTATGCACATCCTCGGCGGATCGGTTAACCAGGCTGCTGTCGGACATCCTGGATCTTTCCAGGGTGGAGGCGGGCAAGATGACGATCCATGAGGCCGAGTTCATGGTCCAGGAGCTTGCCGATTCCGTTTCCGGTCTTTTCACCTTCAATGCCAGAACCAAGGGAGTGGAACTCGATTGCAGCATCGACCCCGCCTTACCACCCAAGCTTGTCGGAGACGAGGCGCGAGTCAGGCAGATTCTCTTCAACCTGGTCGGCAACGCCCTGAAATTCACCGACAAGGGACATATCCGCGTTGAAATGACCTTGTTGACATCCGACAGGGATGAAAGCGCCAATGTGCTGTTCACCATTGCGGATACGGGCATCGGCATACCTCAAGACAAAGCAAAATACCTCTTTGATCCATTCTTTCAGGTGGAGGAATCCTACACCCGCAGTTTCCAGGGTGCTGGCCTCGGACTGGTTATTGTCAAAAGGCTCGTTGATTTGATGGGCGGGAAAATTTCCCTGGCCAGCACTGTCGGCGAAGGAACCACAGTGCAAGTGCTTCTACCCTTCAAGCTGCCCGAGGGAGTGGGCATTGCCGCTGAACAAGGATCAAAGCAGGTGACCAAAGCCAAACAGAATTTGCGCATCCTCTTGGCGGAAGATGAGCCGTCAAGCTCTTTTCCCGCGATAAAACTGCTGGAAAGGGCCGGACATACCGTGACCCTGGCCGAGGACGGGCAGCAGGCCTTGGACCTGCTCGCAGCGCAAGACTTCGACGTGATCCTGATGGACGTGCAGATGCCGGTCATGAATGGAGTGGAGGCGACAAGAAGAATCAGAAGTCAGGAGTCAGGAGTCAAAAGTCAGAGCTCCGACCCTCAGGTTTCAGGTTTCAGCCCTCAGCCCTCCCGACGAATCCCCATCATCGCCCTGACCGCCTACGCCATGCTCGGGGACCGGGAGAAGTTCCTTGAGGCCGGGATGGACGACTATCTGGGCAAGCCGGCAAAAATGGAGGATTTGGCGAAGGTGTTGGAGCGGGCGGTCTCCAACGAAAAGGCATAACCACACCGAGATATTCGCCAGTAACTGCAACCCCATAACCAAACAGATGCCCAACCCAATCCACCCCCGAAAATAACCTGGGCAACCCTCGGCATCACCCGCACAGGCAATATGCTGCTGTTAGGCCCTGGCCGCTGCAATCCTGAAAGACACAAGGATCAAGCTCTCCCCTGAGATGGTTGAAGAGTTTGGTTCTTCGACGTTGACTGTGGAATTGCCCCCAGAGCCATGTAGTGTCCGGAGGCTCTCTTCGCCCCCTTGACGGTGGCTCGAGCGCCAAGCCCATCAAGGCTAGACCCCTTCGGGGATGGGCTTCAGCTTTCGGCCAAATACGCGGCCAGTTGGTTCAGGGCTTGGGAAAGGTCGCGGCGGCCGAAGCCGACGCGGACGTGATTCAGCCCAGGCTCATACAGCGTCCCCGGAAGCAACAGCACTCCGGCCCGCTCCACCAGGTCGGCGCAGAACGTGTCCACGTCAGCCTCTTTCAGACGGGGAAAGGCCACCGTGCCGGCCAAGGGGCGCCGCCAGTCGAACCAGCGGGCATGGTCCGCGAAAAAATCGTCCAGGGCATCCAGGTTGGCGTGAACGATTTTCCGGTTGCGCTGAATCAGTCGCGCGGCGTTGCGCAGGGCCAAAGTCGCCAGGAACTCGCTGGGAGCGCTGTTGCAGATGGTGGTATAGTCCTTGAAGGCCGCCATTTGATCGTAGAGTTCCCGGTCACGGGTGGCGATCCAGCCGATGCGCAATCCGGCCAAACCATAGGTCTTGGACATCACGCCCAAGGAAACGGCCCGCTCGTCCAGATCCACGAAGCCGGACAGTTGAAGGCGAGGATCAAGCTCCAGCCCCCGGTAGACCTCATCGGCGAAGATGATGAATCCGTGCTGCCTGGACAGCGCGGCCAATTCCCGGGCAAATGCCTCGGTCGGCAAAAAGCCCGTCGGGTTGTGCGGAAAATTGACCACCACCAGTTTGGTGCGCGGCGACAATAACTCCGTGAGGTCGTCAATCTCCAAGGCCCAGCCCTGTTTTGGATCGCCGCGCCATGGGGAGACGTGAGCGCCGATGCCCAGGGCCACTTCTCCCAGGGACTGATAATACGGCGCCTGCACGACCACGTGATCCCCCGGCTTGAGGACGACGTGCATGAAGTTGAAGATCGCCTCTTCCGCCCCGGCATGAACCAGCACCTGCTCCGGGGATGCCGTGTCGTACAGCGCCGCGATTTCCCGCCGCAGCTCCGGACTGCCCAGCGATTCCGTATAGCCCAGCCAGAGTTCCTGGAAACGCCGCGAAGCGTCCGGTTCCATGGCCAGCAAGTCTCCAACGGACATGCTTTCGCTGTCCGAGGAACACATCAGGTACGGAGCCGTAAATTCGTATTTGGCCAAATACCGCTCCAAACGAAAAGGTCTCAAATACATGGCATTTTGATCCTAAATAATTTGTTTTTTCGACTGGTTTCGTCTATTCGAACATCTCTTCTGGGCGATACGTCCGGCCATCACGCCCGGCCACTCGGGGCCTCACACGACGATCAAGACCACACCAGCAATACGTTTCGAGGATATCCGGTTTCGCCTTGTCAGCCAACCCGTAAAAGGAACTGTCCATGTCTCCAGACCACGCACTTGCGAGCTTCATGCGCGAAGCCATCAGGCTGTCCAGGGAAAGCGTCCGGCAAGGCGGCGGGCCGTTCGCGGCCGTGATCGTGAAGCACGGCGAGATCATCGCCCAAGCCTCCAACAGCGTCACCAGCGACAACGACCCGACGGCCCATGCCGAAATCAACGCCATCAGACAGGCTTGTCGGAAACTGAGCACGTTCGACCTGTCAGGCTGCACGCTCTTCACGTCCTGCGAACCCTGTCCCATGTGTCTGGGTGCGATTTATTGGGCTCGCCTGGAAAAAATCTACTACGGCAACACCAAAAACGACGCGGCCGCCATTGGCTTTGACGACGCCTTCATTTATCAGGAGTTGGACGCTCCTCCTGGAAAACGCGCCATTCCCATGGTCAATCTGTTGCCGGAGGAGGCCGGGAAGGCCTTCGCGGACTGGGAAGCCAAGGAAGACAAGATCGAGTACTGACGGAGAAAGCGCCCAGAATCGGAGTTTATGCATCCCGCAGGCAAGAAACCCGCGCCGACCATCGAAAACCTACAGCCCTCAACTTTGCAGGAAACCTCATGACGTGTCCCATGCCGCGGCCTCAGCCGGAGTTCCTGCCCATGAGCCGCGCGGAAATGGATGCCTTGGGGTGGGACGAGTTGGACGTGCTGCTGGTCAGCGGGGACGCCTACGTCGACCATCCGTCCTTCGGCGTGCCCCTTTTGGGCCGGTGGCTGACGGCCCATGGATTTCGGGTGGGGATCGTGGCCCAGCCGGGCTGGGACACCCTGGAAGACATCCAGCGAATGGGGCGTCCCCGGCTCTTTGCCGGGGTCGGGGCCGGGGCACTGGACTCCATGCTGGCCCACTACACCGCGTTTCGCAAGATCCGCCGGGACGACGCCTATACCCCGGGAGGGGGTGCCGGAGCTCGGCCGAACAGGGCGTGCATCGTCTACACCAACCTGTTGCGCCGGGCCTTTCCCGGACTTTTCGTGGCCCTGGGAGGCATCGAGGCCTCCCTGCGGCGGATCGCCCACTACGATTTCTGGACGGACAAGATCCGCCGCTCCATCCTCCTGGACAGCAAAGCTGATCTGCTGCTGTACGGCATGGCCGAACGCGGCATCCTGGATCTGGCTCAGTGCCTGACGCAGCATGTGGATCAGGGCGACACTTCAGGCTCTCCCTCTGCTCCCTCCTCTCCCTCTGACGTAAACCGGCCGGACGTCCATACCCTGCTTCGGCTCCCCGGCGCGGCCTTCGCCTGCCGCCCGGAAGAACTTCCTCCGCTCCCTTCCACATTGGAGCTGCCTTCCCATGAGGCTATCCAGGCCTCACCGGACGCCCTGTTGCAAGCCACCGTGATGCTGGAAAAGCATGTCCACCAGGGCCGGGATACGGCCCTGCACCGAATCGGGGACCGGCTTCTGGTGCTCACCCCACCAGCGGCCCCGCTCTCGGAAGCGGAAATGGACGCGCTCTACGGGCTGCCGTTCGCCCGCCGCGCCCATCCGTCCCATGACAAGCCGATTCCCGCCGCGGAGATGATCGCCTCCAGCGTCACCACCCATCGCGGCTGCGGAGGCGGCTGCTCGTTCTGCTCCTTGGCCCTGCACCAGGGCCGACGGATCAGCTCCCGGAGCAAACGCTCCATTCTGGAAGAGGTTGAACGGATGAGCGCAACGCCGGACTGGAAAGGCGTGATCAGCGATGTGGGTGGCCCCAGCGCGAACATGTGGCGGGCCGTTTGTACCCTGGATGATGGAAAAAAAAAGACTGGGGAGGAAGGATGGGACGGGAAACCAAGCCCCTGTCGTCGGGCCAGTTGTCTGCATCCGACGATTTGCCGCCATTTCCGCGTTGACCAGCAGGCGATTTTGGCCATGCTTGAGGAAGTCAGCCATCTATCGGAGGTGCGGCACGTTCGGGTGGCCAGCGGAGTGCGCTACGACCTGCTTTTGCAGGACCCGCAAGCCGCTGATCACTTGATTCGTCGGTTCGTGGGCGGACAGCTCAAACTGGCTCCGGAACACGCCTCCGACAAGGTGCTCCACCTGATGCGCAAGCCCGGCTTCAAGGTGTTCGAGCAGTTTCTGAATCTGTTCCAGCACCAATCCGCCCAGGCGGACAAACAGCAGTTCGTCGTGCCCTACCTGATGAGCGCCTTCCCCGGATGCACGACCCAGGACATGGCCGCCCTGGCGGACTGGCTGCGCCGCAAAGGCTGGCGACCGCAACAGGTCCAATGCTTCGTGCCGACTCCCGGCACCATGGCCTCGGCCATGTACCACGCCGGAAAGGATCAGCAGGGCCACCCGTTGTTCGTGGCCCGGACCGACGCCCAGCGTCTGGCCCAACATCGGATGCTGGTCGAACCCCAGCCCCATTCCCAATCCCGGCCTCGACCGCGAAAACGGAAACAGCCCAATGGTGAAGGACGCGGCTGAGCACCAAGGCTTTTCACTCCTCGTCGCCCCGGTCCACCATCCGCGAAAACTCCGCCCCGTCCAGAACCGTCAGCCCCAACTCCCGAGCTTTGACCAGCTTGGACCCGGGCTCGCCTCCGACAACGACAAAATCCACCTTTTTGGAAATCGCCCCGACCACCGTTCCTCCGGCCTGTTCCACCAGCTTCTGGGCCTGGGAGCGAGACATTTCGGGCAGAGTTCCGGTGAACAAGACCCGTTTGCCGACGAACGGGGAATCCGGCTTCCGAGCCGCTCTCTCCTGATCCCCGGCGCTTGGCCAAAGGCCCAACTCGCGCAGTTCGCCCAAAAGACGTTGGTTGTCAGGATTGGTGAAAAAGCCATGGATGGAGGCGGCCACCTCGGGGCCGATGTCCGGGAGCCGTTGCAACGCTTCCCCATCAGCCCGGCCCAGAGCGTCCAGGTCCGGAAAATGGTCCGCCAAAATCCGGGCCGTCTGCGCTCCCACATGGCGGATGCCCAAAGCGCGGACCAACGTCGCCAGGTCCGCCCGATCCCTGGCCTGGGCGATGGAAGTGAGAATGTTCCCGGCAAGCTTGGGCCCCATCCGGTCCAGGGTCAGCAAGTGCTCTTCCCGAAGCCGAAAGATGTCCGCCGGAGTATGGATCAGGCCCTTGTCCACCAGAACCTCCACCCATTTTCGGCCCAGGCCCTCCACATCCAGCCCGGCCTTGGACGTGAAATAAACCAGGCTTTCCCGCAACAGCGCCGGGCAGGCCAGGTTCTGGCAACGCCAGGCCGCCTCCCCGGGCAGGCGTACAGCCGGGGTAGCGCAGGCCGGGCAGACATGGGGAAAGGTGAACTCATGTTCCCCTCCCGTGCGCTCTTCCACCACAGGGCCGACCACCTCGGGAATCACGTCCCCGGCCCGCTGGACCACGACCATGTCGCCCAGCCGCAAGTCCTTGGACCGGATTTCGTCCTCGTTGTGCAGCGTGGCCCGGGACACCGTGACCCCGGACAGGGCCACCGGCTCCAGCACGGCCACCGGCGTCAGAACTCCGGTCCTGCCCACCTGAATCTGAATGTCCAGCAACCGGGTCACGGCCCGGCCGGCCGGGAATTTCCAGGCCAGAGCCCAGCGTGGGGCCCGGGCCGTGGCCCCCAGGCGGCGTTGCTGTTCCAGGTCGTTGACTTTGGCCACCACTCCGTCGATTTCATAGGCCAGGGTTTCGCGAAGCCGGGCCACGTCGGCGTAATGGCGCTCCACGTCCGCCGGGTCGGAACAAAGCCGGGAATGCTCCGGCACGGAAAATCCCAAAGCCCGCAAGCCGTCCAGAATGTCTTGCTGCGTGGACCAGCCCGTCGTGCCCTCCGGCCACTCCACCAGCCCCACGCCATAGGCGTAAAAACGAAGCGGCCGCTCCGCCGTAATCCTCGGGGCCAACTGGCGCACCGAACCAGCCGCGGCATTGCGCGGATTGGCGAAGGTTTTGCGCCCGGCATCAGCCTGTTCCCGATTCAGCCGCGCAAAGTCCTCGCGGCGCATGATCACCTCGCCGCGCACTTCCAGTAAATCCGGCAGCTTCAACCTCCCTGCTCGTGTGTTGAGCCGCAGCGGCAGATTACGCACCGTGCGTAGATTCGTGCTGACGTCCTCGCCAGTGACGCCGTCTCCTCTGGTTCCGGCCCGAAGGAAGCGTCCTTGCTCGTACACCACTTCCACGGCCAAGCCGTCCAGCTTGGGATCAACACAAAAGGCCAAATCCTCTCCGGGCAGCGCCTTGGCCAGACGAGCCACGAAGGCCAGCCATTCCTCCAGGGCAAAGGCGTTGTCCAGACTGTACATGGGCAGGGAATGAACAAAGGGTCGGAAAGCCCGCGACGCTTCACCGCCGACGCGCTTCGTGGGCGAATCCAAGTCCGCCAACTCGGGATGCCGCTCTTCCAAAGTCCGCAGTTCCCGAAACAACGCGTCGTACTCCGCATCGTCGATCTCCGGATCGTCCAGCACGTAGTACCGGTGGTCGTGGTGGCGGATCAGCGCGGCGAGTTCGTACATGCGCTTGCCGGGGTCGTGATCAGATGACGTCACAGTCGATCCTCATCAATGAAAGTGATTTGGGCTTGGCGCAGAATTTCGACATGGTTTGGACCCAGACGCGCCGAAAAAAAATCCCGTTCCCGACGCGCGGCGGCCTCAAGAAATCCTGGCACGTCCCTGGCCGCGGAATGATACACGTGGCGCATCCGGACCTGATGATCCACGACCACCGGCCATCCCGCTTGGGAAGCTCGCAGGGAAAACCACAGATCCACCCCGTAACCGCGAGGGTTGTCGGCGCAATCCAATCCGCCCAGGGCTTGCCAGCACTCCAGGCTGATCAAGGGAGCCACGCCGTCCACCACGGTGGCGCGGCGATAGGCCCGGGCCGTATCGGCGACCATCTGAGGATGATACGGATGGTGCTCGAATGCCGGAGAGTAGATGCCCACCGGGCCGATGCTCCGCTCCATGCGCCGGAGCCGTTGCCAGGCCCGCTCCAGAAAGGGCGGCCTGGAGATGAAAAAAGCGTCGTTGTTCAGGAACCAGACATGGGACCACCCGTTTTCCCGGCCCAGATGCAGGACGTAATCCAGGGCCCCGGCCCAGAACAGGTTTTCGTCCAGCCGCCGCCAGGCTTGCGGATAGGGCTCCGGAGCATGGTTGTCCAGAACCATGATCCGTTCCCGCCAACCGGGATCGCTGCCAAGCAACTGTCGATGCAGACGCCGGGTCACCTCGAGTCGACCGTAATGCAGGATGATGACCACGGGTGAACTGTTCGACTCAAACTCAGGAAGGTACATCAACTCCCTTCCCCACCGTCCAGCATCTTGCGCCGCAGCAAAGCCACTTCGTCGCGCAGGGCCGCGGCGCGTTCGAATTCCAGTTCCTTGGCCGCTGTGCGCATTTCCCGTTCCAGGCTTTTGATCCGGCGGGCCATGTCCTTGGGGGAGAGGTTTGCGTCTCCGTATCTGCCCCCGACTTCACGAAAGGTTCCGGACTGGTCCTTGTCCTTGGCCTCGGCATAGATATGGCCGAGGATGTTGTCCATGCCCTTGATGATCGTGGTCGGGACGATGCCGTGGGCCGCGTTGAACTCCTGCTGGACCTGGCGACGGCGGGACGTCTCGTCAATGGCTTCGGCCATGGAGCGCGTAGTTTTGTCCGCGTAGAGAATCACCCGGCCTTGAACATTGCGGGCGGCCCGGCCAAAGGTCTGGATCAAGGAGCGAAACGAGCGCAGAAACCCTTCCTTGTCCGCGTCCAGGATGGCCACCAGGGAGACTTCGGGCAGGTCCAGCCCCTCCCGGAGCAGGTTGATACCCACCAGCACGGTGAATTCGCCCTTGCGCAAAGCCTGGATGATGGCCACCCGCTCCAGGGTGTCGATGTCCGAATGCATATACCGGGCACTCATGCCCATGTTTTGCAGGTACTCGGTCAGATCCTCGGCCATACGCTTGGTCAAGGTGGTCACCAGAACCCGCTCGCCCCGTTGTTCGCGCAGCTTGCATTCGGCCAGCAGGTCGTCCATCTGCCCCCGCACCGGACGGACCTCCACCTCCGGGTCCACCAGGCCGGTGGGCCGGATGATCTGCTCCACCGTGCCGTTGCTCTGCTCCAGTTCATAAGGTCCTGGAGTGGCAGAGACGTAAACCACCTGCCCCACCCGTTCCCAGAATTCCTGGATGCTCAGCGGCCGGTTGTCCAGGGCCGAAGGCAGGCGGAAGCCAAATTCCACCAGGGTTTTCTTGCGGGACTGGTCGCCGTGGTACATGCCGCCGATCTGGGGCACGGTGATGTGGGATTCGTCCAGAAACAGCAGGAAATCCCTGGGAAAGTAATCCAGCAGACAGGCCGGAGGCTGTCCGGCCCGGCGGCCGTCCAGATGCCGGGAGTAGTTCTCGATCCCCGTGCAGTAGCCCAGCTCCTCGATCATCTCCAGGTCCAGCATGGTCCGCTGTTCTAGACGTTGGGCCTCCACCAGCCTGTTCTCGGCCTTGAGCAGCCGCAACCGCTCCCCGAGTTCGCCCCGGATGTCCGCCATGGCCCGCAACAGGTTCTCCTTATCCGAAACATAATGGCTGGCCGGAAAGATCACGGTCTTCTGGATTTGACAATGGGTTTCCCCGGTCAGGGGATCGATCTCGTGGATGGTCTCCAGTTCATCGCCGAAAAATTCCAGCCGCAGGGCCCGCTCGTGGCTATAGGCCGGGATGATGTCCAAGCTGTCGCCCCGGACCCGAAAGGTGCCCCGGTGGAAGTCAATATCGTTGCGCTCGTAGAGCACCTCCACCAGGCGGCCCAGCAGGTCGTCCATGGTCAGCCGTTGCCCGGCCTCGATGGGAATGACCATCTTGGCGTAGTATTCCGGCGATCCCAGACCGTAGATGCAGGACACCGAGGCCACGATGAGCACGTCCCGCCGGGTGAGCAGGGCATGGGTCGCGGCATGGCGCAGCTTGTCGATCTCCTCGTTGATGGAGGAATCCTTCTCGATGTAGGTGTCGCTGTGCGGTAAATAGGCTTCGGGCTGGTAATAGTCGTAATAACTGACGAAATACTCCACGGCGTTGTTGGGGAACAGCTCCTTGAACTCGTTGAAAAGCTGCGCGGCCAGGGTCTTGTTCGGGGCCATGACCAGAGCCGGACGCCCCAACCGGGCAACAACCTGGGCCATGGTGAAGGTTTTGCCCGACCCGGTCACGCCCAGCAAAACTTGGTGCGCCTCACCGGACTGAACCCCGGCCACCAGGGCATCGATGGCCTGGGGCTGGTCGCCTTGGGGTTTGTATGGGCTGATCAGTTCAAAAGGAGTTGTTGGCGAAGGGCCGGAAGAGGTCGTCATTGCGGTACGTGGCGTAGGATGATAAGAAAAATGGTTGGATTCACGATCATTTTCAACCCATCGGCGAGTTGACGCCGCGAGCCGAACGGTCGCAGTTTAGAGCTTTCCCGCAAGGCTGTCACCTTGCCCGATAAAAACCACTGCCGCGTACGCGTTAAGAGAGGAACCACATGGAACTGAACATTCTTTGTCCTGAAAAAGAACCGGCGGTCCCCCGGGCTCACGTCATAACCATGGCCATCAAAAGCTTCAAAGGGCGACGCAACGTCGAAGTGCATCTGTATCGGGTCGGCTGGAAGCCAGAGGAAATGGACGCCTACGACTGGGACCACCTGTTGGGGGAACCAATGCAGGCGGACACCCCGATTCCCCACGAGAACAGCAAAAAAGTACTCCTGGAGGCCTTCACCCCCGAGGAGCGGGACCAGGTGGTCGCCTACCTGCAACAACGCTACGGGGAAAAGCTGGCCTCCATCTCGGCCTGCGCCCTGGACTTCCCCATCCCCAAGGGGCTGGCCGCCCTGTCCGACGTTCCCGAAGGCAAAAGCGTGGGCCGAATCCGCCTGGAAACCGTTCCCCAATTCACCCTGCCCTTCCCGGTACACGGTCTGTACGACCTCAGCCAGCATGAGCCACTGATGGAGGCCAACGGGCGGGAAGCCGCCTGATGGGAGGCAAAAATGTAGGGGCGGACCTGTGTGTCCGCCCCGGTGGGTAGGCCGTCATCACTTCAGGCCATGATGGGCGGACACACAGGTCCGCCCCTACAAACCTCTCCACCCGACATCACCCCTCCGTCCACCGACCGAAAATGGTCGGTTGGACCGTGGCCTCTTCCAGGATGGCCATGAACTGCCCGCGGCGGATTTCCCGAGCGCCGAAGCGTTGCATGTGCGCCGTGGTCTGCTGGCAGTCCAGGAGCCGGAAATCCCAGCGTCGCAATCGCTGAACAAGATGAATCAGAGCGACTTTGGACGCGTTCGGACGCAAGTGAAACATGGATTCGCCGAAAAAAACGCGGCCCAGGGCCACGCCGTACAGCCCTCCGACCAGTTCTCCGTCCTCCCAGACCTCCACGGAATGCGCCAGGCCGACCTCATGCAACAGCATGTAGGCTAGCCGCATTTCCGGCACCAGCCACGTTCCCGGGCCATCCGGCCTGGAAGCGGCGGCGCAATGGCCGATCACCGCGGGAAAAGCCCGGTCAAAGGAAACCTGAAATGGTTCCCTGCGCAAAACCTTGCGCAGGCTGCGGGAGACGTGCAGTTCCTCCGGAAAAAGAACCAGGCGGGGATCCGGCGACCACCAGAGAATCGGCGAACCGGGGCCGTACCAGGGGAAGATTCCTTTACTGTAGGCATGCAGCAACCGCTCCGAGGACAAGTCCCCGCCCACGGCAAGCAATCCGTCCGGTTCGGCTTGCTCCACCGGGGGGAAGATGATCTGGGGATGCAACGCATGGACGGGCATGATCGAAAAGGGAAAAACCTCAGTAGGGCCTTGGGCGATTAGCGGGAAAAGTCGCGCCTCAATGCGAAAGGGCCGAGCCACAAGCATGGCTCGGCCCTCGTACCGGAGTCGAATACGAGCCGGTCAGGCAAATTCAAACACCAAGGCTTCGTCCTCGCCTCGATCTTGATCCGAAACGGGAGCATCCACCCGCACCGTGCCGCCCTTGAGCAATCGACCGAACAGGATTTCGTCGGTCAAGGGGTCCTTGATGGAGGTTTGAATCAAGCGGCCCAGTGGTCTGGCCCCGAAGGACTGGTCAAAGCCGCGTTCCGCGAGCCAAGTTAGAGCTTGCGGGGTCAGGGTGACGACCACCTTTTTGTCCTTAAGCTGCGTGTTCAGCTCCTCCACGAATTTGGTCACGATTTTTTCCATGACCTCGGTGGTCAGGGAGTGGAAGCAGATGGTGGCGTCCAGCCGGTTGCGGAACTCCGGGGAGAACAGCTTTTCCACGGCCTTTTTGCTCAGATGGCTCCGATCGTCTTTGCCGGGCTCGCCGAACCCGATGCTCGTGGCGCACATGTCCTGGGCCCCGGCGTTGGAGGTCATCAGGAGGATGGTGTTCCGGAAGTCGGCCTTGCGTCCGGCGTTGTCGGTCAAGGTGGCGTAGTCCATGACCTGCAACAGGATGTTGAACAGGTCCGGGTGGGCCTTCTCGATCTCGTCCAGCAAAAGCACGGTGTGCGGGTGCTTGCGGATGGCGTCCGTAAGCAGGCCGCCCTGCTCGAAGCCGATGTAGCCTGGAGGCGCGCCGATCAGCCGGGCCACAGCGTGCTTTTCCATGTACTCGCTCATATCAAAGCGCAAAAAATTAACGTTCAGGATTTGGGCCACCTGCCGAGCCAGTTCAGTCTTTCCCACTCCCGTGGGCCCGGTGAGCAGGAAGCTGCCGGTGGGCTTGTTTTCCGCTCCCAGTCCGGCTCGTGAGCGCTTGATGGCCCGGGCCAGACTCTCCACGGCTTCGTTTTGCCCAAAAATAACTTCCTTCAACCGCCCTTCCAGTTCCTGAAGTTGGCTTTTGTCCGAGGCCGAGACCCGTGTTTCGGGGATTCGGGCCATCCGGGCCACGACCTGTTCCATTTCCAGCGGACGGATCAGGTTTTTCTTGCGACTCTTGGGATTGAGCTTGAATACCGCGCCGGCCTCGTCGATCACGTCGATGGCCTTGTCCGGCAAAAACCGCTCGTTGATGTGGCGCATGGAGAGGTCCACCGCGGCCTCCAGGGAGTTTGGCGCGTAGCGCACCCCGTGATGATCTTCGTAGTACGGACGCAGCCCTTGCAATATCTGCAGGGTCTCGTCCCGGCTGGGCTCGGGGATCTCTACTTTCTGAAAGCGGCGTGAAAGTGCTCGGTCCTTTTCAAAATGATTTTTGAACTCCTCGTAAGTGGTGGAGCCGATGCAGCGCAGCTTACCCGAGGCCAGGGCCGGCTTGAGCAGGTTGGAAGCGTCCATGCTCCCGCTGCTGGTGGCCCCAGCCCCTACGATGGTGTGAATTTCGTCAATAAACAGGATCGCGTCCGGAACGGACTCCAATTCCTTGAGTACGCCCTTGATCCGGGCTTCAAAATCGCCGCGGTACTTGGTCCCGGCCAACACCGCGCCCATGTCCAGGGCGTACACCTTGGCCTTGCCCAGATACTCCGGCACGTCCCCTTCGGCGATGCGCAACGCCAAACCTTCGGCCAGGGCGGTTTTGCCCACGCCGGGGTCGCCTACGTAAATGGGATTGTTCTTGCGCCTCCTGGCCAGGATCTGCATGGTCCGGAGCAGCTCCAGCTTTCGGCCCACCAAAGGATCGATCTCGCCGTTCTTGGCCTTGGCCACCAAATCGACGGTGAACTGCTCCAGAAACGATTCTTTCTTCTGTTTCTGACTCTGGGTTCGGCACTGCGTGCAGGACTCGTCCTCAGGCTGTCCCTGATGGTCGTGGGTTGGAACGCCGTGGGAGATGTATTCCAGAATATCCAGTCGATCCACGCCATAGGATTGCAGAAAGTAATTGGCGTAGGACTCCTGTTCCTGACAAATGGAAGCCAGGACATCGCCCACGCTGACCTCGACCTTGCCCGAGGACTGGACATGCAAAATAGCCCGCTGAATGACTCGTTGCAGGCTGGGAGTCTGGACAACCTCGGTCATTCCGCCCGCCGGCATGATCTGCATGTGATCTAAAAAAAACCGCTCCAACTGCCCCTTCAGCTTGACCAACTCCACGCCGCAATGCTCCAGGATGTCCTTGGCCGTAGAGTTCCGGATCATTGCGTACAGCAAGTGCTCCAGGGTCAAAAACTCATGGTTGCGGACCCTGGCTTCGCGCACGGCGACCAAAAACGAGCGTTGCAATTCCTTGCTCACCATATATCTATTCCTCTTCCATGGTACATTTCAGTGGAAAACCATTCTTTCTGGCCATGTGCCGAACCAAAGCCACCTTGGCCTCGGCGATTTCCGCGGTGTAAACGCCGCAGAGTCCCACGCCATCCTGATGCACCTTAAGCATGATCGCGGCGGCCTCGTTCTCATTCTTTCCAAAGATCACCTTCAGAACATGCACGACGAATTCCATGGTCGTGTAATCGTCATTGTGCAACAAGACCTTGTATCGCTTCGGTTGCTCCAGAAGGTCATCAACCTCAATGTCTCCCTCGATCCGGGGATCGGAAATTTCCACGTTCAACGGTTCATCCTTTATTCAACGATCCATTCGATAAAAAAGAGAATCCGAGAACCCGCCGTCATTCGCCGCGAACGGAACAGGATATTCCGGATTCCTTTGGGCTACCTCGTTTCCTAACTAACATCCGCGATACGCTTGTCAATTCCGGGAAAGTCCGGATTCAGATCCTTGACCCGGAGGTACAATTCCAGGGCCTCTTGCTTTTTCCGAACTTGCTGCATGGCCACCCCAATATTGAACGCGGTGATATCGTTGGAGAACATATTGATTTTGCTAATCTTCATCGCCTTCTCAAACGCATCGTGGGCGTCCCAGAATCGGCCGCCTTCCATGTAGGCCATGCCGATGTTGTAGTGAACGATCTCCGCGTCGGAGGCCACGTTGAGCACCTTCTTGAATTCCTTGACGGCCTGCTCCCACTTGCCCTGCTTGCGCAAGGCGATGCCCAGCCTGTTGAAAACATGGACGTCGGACTGGGTCAAGGTGGACTTACCTTCCAAAATCTCACGAAAATACTTTTCGGCCAGAGACGCGTCCTTTTTCATGCAGGCCTCGGCCACGGTCAGTTTGACGTGATCGATCATATCCTTGGCCTGCTTGTTGGAAATCTTCACGGCCTCCTTGAAGTACGTATCGGCTTCCTCCGTATTCCCCTGGTCCAAGTGCAGTTCGCCGATCTCGATCTTGCGGTCCATGTTCATCGGGCTGAGGCGTTCCAGCTTTTCCAGATATTCCAGTTGAGCCCCAACGTCGTTCTTTTCCCGAAAATAATCAACGATCTTTTTTAACGGCTCCAAATACATCTTGGCATGCTGGGCCGCTTGGAGATAAGCTTGCAGGGCTTCGTCGTCCCGCCCCTGCCGAAGAAAGGCGTCTCCCCGGATCATCAGGGCCGCGGAACTGTTAGGCTTGATCTCCAGAATCTTTTCCACCACTTCCAGGGCTTTGTCATAGTCTCCCTTTTGAATCAGGTCCTTGCCCTGCCCCACCAGTTTGGGCAACTGTCCTTGGGGGCGGATGGTCAGAGCGATCTTCTCGACCAGCGTATTCACGGAAACCGGCTTGACAATAAAATTGTCGGCCCCAATCTCGTGCAAATAAACCAAAAGATTACGATCTGCTTCCGTGGTCATCAGGATGATATGGGATTCCGGATACGTAACCTTCAAAAACTTGATCAACTGATTGTTGCTGCGGCTGTTGACGACGCGCTCTATAAAAAAAAGCGGCTTGCCCTTGATGTCGATGATCCGGCGGGTGTCTTTAAGCAATTCCTCCTCGCGCAGCGCGAACCGCATGCAGTCCTTCAACTGAAGGTGGCTGGAAAATGTATTGCGCAGAATTTTCACCGCAATGGTATCATCGGTAAAAACAAGACAATACCCACGCTGATCCAGAACAAAATCCTTGATCACCACCTCGTATTTCTTGAGTAGCTGAACCGCGGCCAGCTGATTCTCATACATCGAGAACCTCCTTGAAAGACAAACGCTCAACCAGCGCCAAGCGACGCGGTCGCTGAACAAAGGATCAACGCATGCCCCTTGAAATTGAAGTAAAATACTTAAATCCGAACCTGCAAAGCGTCTGCGAGCGACTCGTGGATGCGAGGGCGACGTTTTGCGCCAACCATTTCGAGGAAAATTGGCTGTTCGACACTCCGGACCGGCGACTTCGGGCCGCGAACACCCTGCTTCGATTGCGGCAAGCGGACGGGGCAACGCTGACGGCGAAAAAGAAGCCGGATGCCTCACAAGCCTTTGAAGCACGATTCAAGGTGCTTGAAGAACTGGAGACAAAGGTCGACGACCCGAAATCGATGCGAATAATTCTGGAGATGTTGGGGTATGTCATCGTATTTCGATATGAGAAGATCCGGGCGACATGGCAGTGGCAATCATGTACCATCTGCCTGGATACGTTGCCCTTCACCCAAGTCGTGGAGCTTGAGGGGACGCCGGAGTCCATAGAGCTCACCGCCCGTCGACTCGGCCTGGACAAGCTGGAGCCGTCAACCGGGAACTATGTTCAACTGTACAAGGACCACTGTCAGGCCCTGGGCGTTTCGGAACAGGATAGGTTTCTTTTTTCCGAGACGCAACGCACCGCCGCCAAGGCCGCGATGCGGGAGGCCGGCAATGACCCTACCCCATACGCTGTATTTCTCCGGCCAGACTTCCCAGGGGCATGACCTTGCGCACTCCGCCCAGCTTGATGGCCTCGTTGGGCATCCCGAACACGATACTGGTCTGCTCGTCCTGGGCCACGGTATGAGCCCCGGCGTCGAACAATTCGCGCATGCCCTTGGCCCCGTCATCCCCCATCCCGGTCATGATCACGCCCACCGCGTTGGCCCCGGCATACCGGGCCGCGGAGCGGAACAGCACGTCCACCGAGGGCCTGTGCCGGGAAACCAACGGCCCGTCCTTGATTTCCACATAATATTTTGCCCCGCTGCGCTTGAGCAGCATGTGCCTGTTTCCAGGCGCGATCAAGGCTTGTCCGCGGAGCATGGTGTCGCCGTCCTGGGCCTCCCGGACCGTGACCCGGCAGATCCCGTCCAGGCGCTTGGAAAAGGCCGCGGTGAAATTCTCCGGCATGTGCTGGACCACGGCGATGGCCGGGCAATCCATGGGCAAGGCCTCGAGAAGGATGCGCAAGGCCTCGGTTCCACCAGTGGACGCTCCCACCACCACGACCTTTTCCGTGGTCTTGACCATGGCCTTGGGCTGTTGGCTCAGGGGAATCACGGCGTCCGCGGTCAGCTTGGGTTTGACAATGACCGGCGTGTACACCCGCAACTTAGCGCTGGCCGCGGCTTTCACCGCGTCGCAAATCCTGATCCGGGACTCCTCGAAAAACTTCTTGGTTCCGATCTTGGGCTTCTGGATAATCTCCACGGCCCCGTATTCCAAAGCCTTGAGGGTGGTCTCAGCACCCTGTTCGGTCAGCGTAGAGCAGATGATCACCGGGATCGGATGTTGGGCCATAATCTTGCGCAGAAAAGTCAGCCCGTCCATACGCGGCATTTCCACGTCCAGAGTGATCACATCCGGAACGATCTCTTTCATCCGTTCCACCGCGGCGTACGGGTCCCCGGCGGCCCCGACCACCTCGATGCCCGGATCCGAGGCAAGCAGTTCGATCAGCGCCTGCCGAACCAAGGCGGAATCGTCCACAATCAGCACCTTGATTTTTTGTTTCATCGCTTTAACTCGTTTTGCTGGATCGTTGAACGGGAGCAGACTGCTCGATCATCCGGAAAAACTGACCGTTTGATCCGCTTGATCCACACCTCGCCCGTGTGACTCAAGAAATACAATTTTCGCCCCACGGGGCCGCCGACATCCGAGGCCAAAACGCGCAACCCGGCCCGCTCCAATTCCATGATCGCCATTTGGACGTTCTTGCGACCGACGCTGCCCGCGGAGGAACTTTTACCTCCGGTGAACCCAAACAGTTCCGCGCCGCCGAAGACCTTGATCTGAATGTCCTTGCGTCGCCCTCCATGGCGTTCCACCGCCGACAGGATGTTCTGGATGGAATGGTTCACGAACCGACAGGGTTGCTTGGCGATATGCTCGTCGTTGTGCTCCGCTGAATCCGGCAGCAGGGCGTGAAAAATGCCACCCAGGCGAATGGCTGGCTGATAAAAGGATACCGCGACGCAGGAGCCCAGTACCGTGCAGACCAGCGTCGGATCCTTGGACAGGAAGCATTCACCGATATGGAGATGAAAAACCGGATAGTTCGAAAAATCCGTCATATATTGTACCTTGCCCTTCCCCTCATGCGCGGAAGGATACTCGCTACACCGACATCACCGCAAGGTGGATACGGCAAGAAACATCGCGGCGCACCTCAAAGCTACCCGACTTTTTCAAGGCTATCAATTCGCAAAAAAAATACCCTTCGCATCGGCAAGCCCAGGATCGGTTCACGTATCCGAACAATCCCCAAAAAAAGGGGCGTGGTTGGAGGTGAACACGGGAGGGTCGCGGCGCAGAATCGCGGCCACGGCAGGGTGGCGCCGGAATTCCCGATCCAGAAATCGGCGCACCAAATGCCGATCCCAGCCTTTGGGATGCCGAAAGCCGGCATACAGGGAAAGGTCGTCATCGTAGGGCAAAACCTCCAATCCGGCTCGTCCCCGTCCGGCCAACGGCAGATTGAACAAGGCCAGATTCAGAAAGCTGATGGCGTGGCTGTTCCGGACGGTGAATTTCAACGTAGCCCGTGCCTCGTACTCGGACTCAGAGGGCGTACCGAAGAGCAGATAAACGTAGCGGGCGATCCCGGCCAAGCGCAAGTTTTCCAGAACCCGCTCGGCCAAGTCCAGGTTCACGCCCTTGTTTTCCCGGTCCAGGACGGCCTGACTGCCGGACTCCAGCCCCAGCTTGAGCATCACGCAACCGGCCCGACGCAGGGCGCGGCAGTACTCCGGGTCCGCGAGACGCGGGAAAAAGCGGACAAACCCATACCAGGGAGGCCCTGGCGGAGTGCGGATCAGTTCGTCCAGCAGGGCCGGGCTCAGGGCGTTGTCCACCAGATGCAGCAGCACGGGCCGATGTCCTTCGGCTAAGGTCCGCAGGTCACCCACCACCCGGCCACGACCCACTGGGGCGTACCGGTTGCCCTCCGCCGGTTCCGGGCAAAAGGCGCATCGGTTCCAGTAGCACCCTCGGGAAGCGGCATAGGGCAGAATCAGCCCCGGCGCGAAATAATTCTTCAAGGGAAAAAGACCATATTTTGGGAGTCCGGATGGAACCTTCCCGAGTGCGGCCTTGTCGAGCCATTGAAGCAGCGGGGCTTCCCCAGGCCCGGAAATCACCGCATCCACCAGTCCGGAGAAAAGAGCACCCAGAGTACCCAAGGTGCCCTTTAAGGTGAATTCCGAGGTCGCCCCGGCCACAGAGTCGCTCGCCGGCTTCAGCTCACAACCCGTCAGTCGTCCATCTGCTTTGGCCAGTCTCCCGGCCCACGAGGTGACCAGCCCACCGCCCAAAAGAATCGCCGTATCCGGCCAGCGGCGACGGATGAATCCGATCAAGGCGAAGGCGCACAGGGCCTGACTCAGGTAGTTCAGGGAAATACCCACGGCATCGGGCTGAAACGTCTCCATGGTCCGGATCAGCCGGGGCGCGAGAACCGGTATAAAGGGATTGGCTTCCGGTATTTCCGCGGCCCGGAGCAGATCCCGGGTTCGCGTGGGAGCCAGCCGATCATCCTGATAGTTGGCCAGGGAAATCCGGATGCCCGAGCCTGGAACGTCCGGAACGGATCGCTCCACAAGGCGATTCAGATCCGCGACCACCCGCGAGTAGCGATCCGGCGAGTCATAGGTCTCCTTACGGCGGATCGCGTCGAGGTTCCGGTCCCGGTGGCGCACGGCCCGCCGGGTCCAGGGGTCCTCCCCAGCCACCTCGCCGCGCATCAGTCCCTCCAGCCCTTCCAGATTCAGATCCAGAACTCCGCACTCCACCCCGGCCCGCTCCAGGGTTCCGACCAACGCGGCAATGCCTCCCGGCGGTTCGCAAGCTTTGGCCACCGGGGGGTGGATGAAAAGGATGGAAGGCAATCAGATCGCCCCGGCCGCCTGGAACGCGGCGTCCACCAGGGCCTGGGCCTCTTCCGCCAATTGCTCCAGGTGGGCCTGGTCGCGGAAGCTTTCGATGTAGATCTTGTAGATGTCCTCGGTTCCCGACGGCCGGGCCGCGAACCAGCCGTTGGCCGCGACCACCTTCAGCCCTCCGATGGAGGCATCGTTGCCCGGGGCGTTGGTCAGCACGGCCGTGATCGGCTCTCCGGCCAGGGTGTCCGCCCGGACCATTTCCGGAGTCATGGATTTGAAGGCTTTTTTCCGGGCCAGATCCGCCGGGGCCGAACGCCGCTCATAGACCGGACGACCCAGATTGTCCGCCAGTTCGTCGTACAACTCCTGAGGCGTCTTACCGGTCACGGCCAGCATTTCCGCGGCCAGGAGATCCATGACCAGCCCATCCTTGTCCGTGGTCCAGACCGTGCCGTCCTTTCGCAAAAACGACGCTCCGGCGCTTTCCTCGCAGCCCAGCCCCAGGCTGCCGTCCAGCAAGCCCGGCACGAACCATTTGAAGCCCACGGGGACTTCGTGCACCTCCCGGCCCATGGATGCGGCCACCCGGTCCAACATGGAGCTGGTAACCACGGTCTTGCCCACTCGCGCCTTGGGGCTCCATTGCGGACGATGGGCGAAGAGATAGGCCGCGGCCGCGGCCAAATAGTGGTTCGGATTCATCAACCCCGCCGGGGTGACGATGCCGTGGCGGTCATAATCCGGGTCGTTGCCGAAGCAGAGGTCGAAGCGGTCCTTTTGGTCCAGCAGCCTGGCCATGGCATAGGGAGAAGAGCAATCCATGCGGATCACCCCGTCCTTGTCCAGGGGCATGAAGGCGAAGCGCGGGTCCAGGTCCGTGTTCACCACGGTCAGGTCCAGGCCATAGCGCTCGGCCAGGGGCGCCCAGAAGGCGATCCCCGAACCGCCCATGGGATCCACGCCCAGTCGAGGCTTGGCCCGGGCAATGGCTTCCATGTCCACCACATTGGCCAGGTCCGCGATATACGGCGCGATATAATCATATTCCTGGACGGTCTTTGCGGCCAAAGCCCGCGCAAGGGACACGCGCTTCACGCCGCGCAGATTCTGCTCCAGCAGTTCGTTGGCCCGATTCTCCACGACCTTGGTCACGTCCGTGTCCGCCGGGCCGCCGTGGGACGGATTGTATTTGAATCCGCCATGTTCCGGAGGATTATGGCTGGGCGTGATCACCACCCCGTCGGCCCGAATTCCGGCATGGTCCCGATTGAAGGTCAAAATCGCGTGGGAAATCACCGGGGTGGGAGTGTAGCCCAACCCTTTCTGAATCATGACCTGAACGTCGTTGGCCGCGAACACCTCCAGGGCCGTGGCCAGAGCCGCCTCGGACAGGGCGTGGGTGTCCATGCCCAGAAACAGCGGCCCGGTTATTCCGGCCCCGGCCCGGTACTCACAGACCGCCTGCGCCACGGCCAGGATGTGCGCCTCGTTGAAGGAGCACGCCTCGGCCACGCCGCGATGTCCCGAGGTGCCGAAGGCCACTCGTTCCTCGGCACGACTCGGGTCCGGCTCCAGAGTGTAGTACCGGGAAAGGGCGCGGGGAATATTAGGGAGCATGTTTTGAGGAGCGATTTTTCCGGCCAAAGGATGAACGGGCATGGAGCCTCCTGGAATTATTAAAAGGGAAAAAAGACGACGCCAACAACGGCTGGCCCGATTTTTGTAGAACTTCAGGGAACATTTCACAACCAAGGATGAGGAGATGATCGTCAATCAACCCTGGCCGCCTTTGCTCTTCCCCGGCCAACAGCACACCCCGTCCCCGCTCTCAGGGCAATCGCCGGGATCGGAGCAGCGTCAGAACGCCGACTTTTTGGCCGAGATGCTCAAGATGTCCTTGAACGCCTCGGCCATTCAATCCATAGGTGACCTTCCCCAACAGAAGGGTGGACCATCCGCCGACCCAACAACGCAACTTTTGATGGGCCAATCTCCCTTGTCGCACATGAGCCGAAAAGACGCCTCGACACATGCCGCCCCGGAAGCACCTGCGGGAAAACTCCCGGGAATACTCCCGGAGTCGATCTCGAAAACAGTCTCGGAACACATTCCGGAATCACTGCAAAAGACCGTGCTGAACTCTCTCGCCCCAATGCTGAACGGAACCGGCGCTCCAGGAACTGGCGGCCCTGATCCCCTCTCCCAGTTGATCAACCACGTCACCGGCTCCACGCAAACCCCCGCGGCAAGTTCCCTGATCGGCTCCCCGGCGGCCCTGGTCGCTCTGATCCAGTCCGCGGTGGAGCAACCGCCCTCTTCCCCCAAGCCGTCGCTCGCGAACCCGTCCACCCTGCGCCGGGCCATTTCCGCTTATACGCCCCAGTATTCAGCGGATGGCTTGCGCCAAAAAATTGACCATTCAACACGCAGGGATTTGGGCCCGGCCCACCCCGGCCACGCGACACCGACCGAGCGACTGCATGCCGGGCGTACAGGAACGTTGGATGCCGTCCCAACGGAGGAAAGCATTTCACAGTCCCAGCCCGGGATTCTGGCGGCCCGGTTCGAGTCCGCCAATCGCCCGAACGCCATCGGCTATGATCGCCGGGGCGGCACCTGCTACGGGACATACCAGTTGTCCTCCAGGATGGGCGGGATGGACGCCTTTCTCAAGTTCCTGGACTCCGAGGCCCCTCAATGGGCAAAGCGGCTACGTGAGGCGGGGCCAGCCAACACCAAAGGCCGCACCGGAGCCATGCCCGCGGAATGGAAGCGAATCCACCGCGAAAACCCGGAACGGTTCGCCGGGTTGCAGCACGCCTTCACCCAGAAAACTTACTACGATCCCGCGGCCAACCTGATAAATCGCCGCACCGGCATCGATCCGAACCAGGCTTCCCCGGCCCTGCGCGAAGTACTCTGGAGCACGGCGGTGCAGCACGGCGTCAACGGAGCCGCAAACATCTTCCAACGCGCCCTGGATAACGTTTCCGCCAACGGCCCTCCTCGGGAGAGCGACCTGATCCAGGCCATCTACAGCGAGCGGAAAACCCGATTCACCGGCTCCACCCAGGCCGTGCGCTCCGCGGTCCAGAACCGCTTCGAGCAGGAAATGCAACTAGCCCTGGCCTTACTTCCCGAGGAACGGGACGTGCTGGTCTGACAGTCCGTTGATAAACTCCCAATTGCTGCGTCGTTGCAAAAAGTTCAAACTCTCACGTATCAGTAAATACGCTTCGACCTTGAGCTTTTATTGCTCCTTGCACTTGGGGTTTTTGAACGGACTGCCGACAAAGGTCTTTTTCAGCAATCAGCTAAGCAACCTGTTCACGAAAAATCACGCATGGAGCCGAAAAACGTCTCCGGGTCCCAGTCTTCTCCGACCATCCGCTCCATCTCCGCAAAAAACGCATCCCACCCACTGATCTCTCCCAGCTTGGAACCGTTCTTAAAGACCTTGAACGTTGTTCCCTTGGGACACTTGGTCATGTTCACCTCCACCGAGGCCCCGGAGGGCATTTGCTCGGTCCAGTGCGCGGACCAGGAACTCCGATCCCCTTCGGTTTTCTTGTACTTCTCAAAAAATTCCTCAAAAACGCGAACGATTTCCTGCTGATCCATCGAGGCGACTCCTTTTTCGGCGTGAACCGGTTATGTTGTTTGGGTGCTGGATGTTTTCACGAAACAGGCGCATACTCAACACTTCAGTCCCTCACAACACTCATTTTGAGAGCCGCATCGTGTCCACCAGCAACAGCCCTGCCTCCTCCCGGCATTGTCCACTCGGGATCATCACGACGATCAACGTCCGGGGGAGCGTTTTCCATGCCGACTAAACCCTGCGTCGGGTGCGGCTGGTGTTGTCTCACGGACCAATGCATGGAATCCCATCGCAAGCACGGCTATCTGCCGCGTTGTCCGGAAATTGTCTGGGATGTGGAGAATGTTCGCTATAATTGTCGCTTGATGCAGGATCCCGTCAGCGGCGGGGCGTCACGAAAGGCCCTGCTCCAGGGCAAGGGATGTTGCGCTCCGCTGAATTCCTGGAGAGACCACGTCCGCAATCGCGATCCACTCCCGGCCGTCCGAACCGATTTATCGCCCGCTCTGATCCCCGCAACCAAACCATCTTCCGAAACCTTCGAGGAGCCCCACATGAAGCACTGCATCGCCACTCCCGACGCGCCCAAAGCCATCGGCCCCTATTCCCAGGCCGTGCGCACCGGCAACCTGCTCTTTCTCTCCGGCCAACTGCCCCTGGACCCGCAAACCATGCAGTTCGTGCCCGGCGGCATCGCGGAGCAGACCCGACAGGTGCTGACCAACGCCCGGGCCGTGCTGAAAGCGGCCGGCTCCGACCTGGAGCAAGTGGTCAAGGCCACGGTCCTGCTCAAGGACATGAACGACTTCGCCGCGATGAACGGAGTTTACGGCGAATTCTTCACCTCCGACCATCCGGCCCGGTCCACGTTCCAGGTGGCCAAACTGCCCCTGGACGCCTTGGTGGAGATCGAGTTGATCGCGGAAATACAGGAGTAGCGTATTCGGCTCACGCAAAGGCGCGAAGACGCTTAGGTTCAGAAAGCTTCGCAGCTTCGCGTGAGCCCCAGGCCGATTCCCACGCACCCGGCGCTCACCGTCGCGATCCGAAGCGAGCCAGGTATTCCTGGTTGCCCTTGGGTCCCAGAATCCCGGACGGGACGATCCCCAGGCAGGTCAGTCCCAACACCTCTTCGGCATGGGAGCGGACACCCGCGACCACCCTTTCCCGGACCTCCGGGTCGCGGATCACGCCCTTGGTCCCGGCCCCGGGTCCGGCTTCGAACTGAGGCTTGATCAGGGCGATGATTTCCGTGGTCGGTTTGCGGAATTGCAGGCAGGCGGGCAGGATCAGCCGCAGCGAAATGAAAGAGCAGTCCGCGACGATCAGATCCACGGGCCCGGGCAGCAGATCCGGCCCGGCATGGCGAAAGTTCACCCCTTCCAGATTGACCACCCGGGGATCCTGGCGCAGCTTCCAGTGGAGTTGACCCCGCCCCACGTCCACGGCGTAGACCTTGGCCGCGCCGTGCTGCAGGAGGCAATCCGTGAATCCGCCGGTGGACGCGCCCACGTCCAGGGCGACCAGCCCGGAAACATTCAGGTCAAAGGTTTCCAGGGCCGTAAGCAGCTTCTCTCCTCCCCGGCTGACGAACCGCTCCCCTGGAGCAATGCGCAGTTCCGCGTCCAAGGGCAACGCATGTCCCGGCTTGTCCACTGGCCGGGTTGAACCGCCATGCACCAAGGTCACGCGCCCGGCCATGATCAGCCGCTTGGCCTGTTCCCGGCTTTCGACCAGGCCCTGCTCCACCAGGACCTGGTCGGCCCGAACCTTGGCCGGCAAAGCCTACCCTCGCTCCCTGACCTGCAAGCCGAGCACGCCCGCCACGGCCTGGGCCGCCTGGACCGTGAACTCCTGGGCCGGAAGTTCGGCCTTGACCTCCGGGGACAGAACCCGTCGCGGCGCGTTCATCAGTTCCTCTTTGGGCGTAATCCCGTATTCCGGCGGGAAGCTGTTCTCGAAGTACATTTCCTGGAACCCGATGAACTTCAGGGCGTGGGCCGTGGCGTCCAGCACCGCAGTTTCCCCGGCTTGCATCAGGCCCAGCTCCCGGGCCCGCAACAGCCCGGCCAGACATTCCCCGCCCTGGGTGCAGGCAATGTGGCCGTGGCGGTTGGCCAAGAGCATGCCCTCGATCACGGCCTGTTCCTCCACCTGGACCACATGGAACAGTCCCGGCCCGCCGGCCTGCTCGTACCGGTCCACCAGGTGGCGCACACGGGGAAAGGAGACCGGATTGCCGATCATCGCCGCCTGGGCCACGCTGGCCCGGACGGTCACGGGATGATACGCCCGCCTGGCCGGATCAGATTCGTGATAATACCGAAATACCGGGTCGGCGTGAGCCGACTGGACTCCGAAAATCCGGGGCAACTTCTCGATGATGCCCAGACTCCGCAGCTTCAGAAAACCGCTCATGATCGCCGTGACGTTGCCCGCGTTGCCGATGGGCACGAACACCGCCTTGTCCGCCACGTCCCAGCCGTAATGCTGGGCCACCTCAAAGGCATAGGACTCCTGGCCCAGGATACGCCAGGCGTTCTTGGAATTGAGCAGGGCCACCCGGTAGTTCTCGGCCAGATGCTCCACCACCTTCATGCAGTCGTCGAACACGCCGGGCAGCTCCAGGACCACGGCCCCGCTGCCCAGGGGCTGGGCCAATTGCTGCGGGGTGACCTTGCCCTGGGGCAGCAGGACCACGCTCTTCACGGCCCCGCCAACATAGGCGGCGTACAGGGCCGCGGCCGCGGAAGTGTCCCCGGTGGAGGCGCAGACCGTGAGCACCTGGTCCCAGCCATGCCGCCGGATCAGGGCCTTGAGATAGCTGAAGGCGCAGGCCATGCCCCGGTCCTTGAAGGAAGCGCTGGGATTCTGCCCGTCGTTCTTGAAGGCCAGCTCCTGGCCCACATGCTTGGCCAGGGCCGGAGACGCGGGAATGATCGGCGTATTGCCGTCCCCCAGCCAGATGATGTCCTCGGGCTCCAGCACCGGGGCCATCAGTTCGTAGAACCGAAAGATGCCCTTGAGTTCCGGACGCCTGGTGGCGGCCCGCAAATCAAAGGTCTCCCGCCACTGCCCGGGCTTCGTTTGCCGCAGTTCGTCGAAGTCCAGGTCTTCCAGCAGCAAAACCTCGCTGCACTCCGGGCAGGTGTAATACAATTCATCAATATCCAGCCGGGCCCCGCAGCCCAGACAAACATATTCCATCCGCCCCCGACGGGACGGAAACTGATCGAGCATTGTGTTCATGATATCGGCTCTATGGTTTGATTGTTGAAAAACACTCCCCCTCCTCCGCCACGTTCCGGAACACCCGCTGCCAGGCGATCTCCAGCTTCAAACTGTCCAAATGCAACGGCTTTTCAGTCGGCACATCGCGCAAGGTCCAGACGCCCTCAACCGTACGCCGATAAACCTCCACGGCCAAACGCTCCGGATCGATCAGCACATATTCCCGCAAGGATGAAATCAGGCGATACGTGGCAAACTTCTCCCCCCGGCCAGAGGCTTCGGTGGAAGGCGAAAGCACCTTCCCGATAATCATGGTCATATCCGGCGCTGGAAGTGTTCGCCGGGTCGATGCTAGGCCGCCTTCCCATCTTCAAACCTCACCCTCCACCAGCCATTTCCACAAGGGAAGGATGGTGATGGTTCTGCCGTCATGGATCACGGTTTCTTCGTGGCTCCTGGTCAGCAGCCATCCCTGGTCGGAGTCGAAGTATGCCAGGGCTTCGGCAAGGCCGTTCAGCTCTCTTTTGCGCGTATCCGGGGCGTGCAGGTCGAGGCAGACATTGGCAATGACCCGACGGCCCTGGATCCGGCAATAAAAATCCACTTCCTGCTGCTGAAGAAAGTAGTACACCTCCCTGGTATGGCGACGCAGGTGCAGAAACGTCGCATTCTCGTAGAGCCTCCCGTAATCCGGGGACAGAGAGGCATCAAAGATGGACTTGAACCCGTTGTCCACGGCATAGATTTTTTTCGGGTTGCGCTGCTCTTCCCGCACGGAATTCCTGAATACCGGCACGCTGAACACGGCATACGCGTCACTCAGGTAGGAAAAATACTCGAACAGCGTGTCCTTGCCGACCTTGAAGCCCTGGGATTTAAAATCATTGAAAAGCCTGTTCATGCTGGCGCTGGTGGCCATGTTCGTCAAGCAGTATTTGACGAGGTGCTTCATCAGGGCGAGGTTCTTGATGCCGTGGCGCTCCACAATGTCCTTGTAGATGATCAGGTCCGCGTAGTCCGACAGGGTCCGCGTCCTGACGTCCGACGTGGCGGCAATGGTCTCGGCAAAGCCCCCGTGGAGGATGTAGTCCTCAAAGGCATTGGCCGCAAAGCTTGATGATCTGGACGAATGCGGGGTGATCTCAATGCCTCGGGCGCGCAGATACTCCTTGAACGAGAAGGGAAAGACCTCGTAGGTGATGGTCCGGCCCCGCAAAGCAGTGGAAAGGTCAGCGCCCAGCAGCTTGGAGGATGAGCCCGTGATGAAGATTTCCAGGTTCATGGTATCGTAAATGCGGCGCACAAAAAGTTCCCAATTCCGGACATTCTGGATCTCATCCAGGAAAAGCCAGACCTTGTGGTCCCTATTGTATGGATAAATCTCGTAATAAGCTTCCACGAGGGCGTCCAGATGCGGCAGTTCCAGCGGAAAAAGCCGGTCGTCCTCGAAATTCACGTACACGATGCTGGTTGGATCAACCTGTTCCCGCAAGGACTCAATAATCTGGTACAGGAGTGAAGTCTTGCCGCTGCGCCTGACCCCGACCAGGGAAACGACCTTTCCGGACTCCAGGGGGATTTTCATGTCCCGGGGAACAGTCGGCTTGATTTTCGACTCCTGAAAGTCCGTGATGATTTTCTTGAAAAGCTGTTTCACGTTTCATCCTTTTCTGGAAGGACAAAAATGAAAGATTGCATGCTTTCTGTCAAGGACATAAGTGGTCACATGGCGTTGACACGCTCGCCGGGTTTGCTCTGGGCTCTGAATCATTCGGATAAATGCGGCGCGGAGAGAATGTTCCGCGGTTCAGCACATTGGGCGGCAGCGGAAATTTGGCGGCTGGCTGCTCGGAAAGCTGCTTCCCCCATCAACGATCATGCCTTCAGGTTATCTTTGTCTTTGCGGAAAGATCCCCGTTCATAGTGAGAATGGTGCCAGGTTTATTTTTCTTGGCAAAGACTTCGCCGTAATAATATTCATGCTTGCCCGCCTGCTCCACTTCCCAGGCGAGATAGTCCCGGGCTGTTAATGGGGATATGGGTTGGGGTTGGCCCATGCTGTTTGCTCCTTATTTGACGGCTCATGGCATGCAGAATCAAGCTGAGTTTGGCCGTGCGTTCCAGTTCATCATCCCGAACTTGCAAGACCCGCGACAAGTTCATACGGACTTTTGATCCCGATGCCCGTGTGCTGTGCTGTGTGCAGGTAGATTTGGGTCGTCGAAATGTCCGCATGGCCCAGCAGGTCTTGAAGATCCCGGATGCCCGTTCCGCTGGCCAGAAGATGCGTGGCAAAGCTGTGGCGCAGCGTGTGGGGCGTCACGCGCTTGTCGATCCGTGCTTTCTCCGCGGCCAGCCGGATCGCTTTCTGAAACGTCGCATCCAGCACATGGTGCCGACGGATGATACCGTTGCGATGGTCCCGCATAAGATTACGCGAGGGCCAAAACCAGAACCAGGTAAATTTCTCACCTGACTTGGGCCATTTGCGCTCCAGCGCTCCTGGCAGTTCCACGCCGGGCAGACCGGCTTCACGGTCTTTATCGTGCAGGACTCGCAACCGCTCGCGATGCGCTCGCAGCGGTTCCACGAGCTGTGGGGGAATCATCGTGTACCTGCTCTTGCTCCCCTTGCCAAATTGCACCGAAAGCTGGAGGCGTTCCAGATCAACGTCCTTCACCCGCAGCCGCAACAGCTCGGTCAACCGCAACCCCGCCGCGTACATCAATTCCGCCATCAGGCGGTTGGTCCCGTCCATGGCATCGAAAAGCCGCATGCACTCCACCGACGACAAGACCGTGGGCACCTTCCGCCCGCGCCGTGCCCGCGAAAAATCGCTGAAATCCCCAGGGTCGCGCTCCAGGACTTCCCGAAAAAAGAAAACCACGGCATTCAACGCCTGGGCCTGCGTCGCGACCGCCACCCGCTCCTTGACCGCCAGATCGGACAACCAGTCGCGAACATCACGATGATCCAGCTCGGAAAGCTGCTTGTCGCTGACGGACGACATGAACCGCCTGCACCATGACCGATATGTTTTCTCGCTGTTCCACGCCAGGTTCTTTTCCCGGATTCGTCGGACCAGAGCCCGCTCCCACTCCGGCCCGCCCAGATCCCGGGCTCCGTCCGTGGGCACGTCGTTCATGGAGTATACGCGGTAATCGCCGATCTTCCGGACGGTTTCCGGAAGCTGATTCCCTGAGGGGGGCGGCAGGGTCGGGCTCTTTTCTTTCTTGAGAGGAGGGTTTGTTCTCGAGCCTCGATCATCATCGCCGGGTTCTGTTTTCCCCGGCGATGGCACCTTTTCCTGTTTCATTCGCTTGCGCCCTTCCTGGTAATACCAGCGCAGCGCCTCTCGACGGACCGCGAAACGATCAGGAGCCAGATACGATTGCTTCCACTCCAAATGTCGTTTAATGGCTTCAGCATTTGGTACGTTATCGATTTCCCTAACTGAGTGTTGAAAAAGTCCTTATCCGGCAGTCCGTTCAAAAACCCCAAGTGCAAGGAGCAAAAAAAGCTATCCGGACACGTCCTGTGTCCGGCCCCTGCGGGCTGTGGCTTCGCCACATTTTCGACTTGCCGTCCTGGCAATCGAATCAAGGTCGAAGCGTATTTATTCATACGTGAGAGTTTGAACTTTTTGCGGCGACGCAGCAATTGGGAGTTTTTCAACGGACTGCTAAGCCAGTACCGGAATTTGACGATGCCTTCCCACTATGCGTGATAACGCTCCGGTGGGACACTGGCCTTCAAGACCTTCTCCCAGTCGTCAAAAGTGATCACGGTTTCATCCATCATTTCCTCCAAGGTTGGCTTTATGCCCCGTCCTTGTGGTGATTATATGGCTGCCGCATAAAGCTAACTTCAGCACAAAGCATAAAGCTGACCTCGGAGTCAAGAAGAATTAGACAGGCATTTTTTAACACATTGAAATAACATGGCAAATGATGACCATTTTTTCAAAAAGTGCTTGCCAAATCAGCAGGTGTTAAGGCCTGGAATTTTGGGGGGCGGATTTTTGTGAGTTCCGCATAATAACACTGTTCCCGCGACGCTTCCGCGTCGCGGGAACAGGCCGGGGCTGACTGCGTCCATCCGTTTGCCCTCGCCGCGGAAGCCGCGTCGATAACAACCGGCTGGACCAGACTTCGGCCTGTCCTTCCGCAAGCGAGCTTGCTCCAGCACAGGCCGAAGCCGGTCAGCCCCGGCCCGTTATGCAAGGTAAAGGAAGAACATGCGACCATTTTTTGATCCAAAACAACGTGGATGGAAACAGCTCCAGGCCATAGAAAACCTAACTTATGTTTGCGGTTACTGTAGTCACCGTGTTTCTTCTGACCGCGGTTACAAACTGGGTCAACATCAAGATGCTAGTGGCCAGCAAGTCGGGGGAATTTACATTTGCCCTAATTGCCAAGGGCCAACCTTTTTTTCGGAGTATAGCGGCCGTTTCCCCTCCCCATCGCTTGGTAACTCCGTCAACAATGTACCGGAAGTTCTGAATTCACTTTATGAAGAAGCAAGGAAGTGCACTAGTCAAAGTTGCTTTACGGCTGCGGTTTTACTTTGCAGGAAAATGCTAATGAATATTGCTGTCGAGCAAGGCGCAAACGAGGGACTACGTTTTATCGAGTATGTCAATTATTTATCTGGCAAAGGGTATACACCTCCTAACGGAAAACATTGGGTTGATCACATTCGAAAAAAAGGTAATGAGGCAACGCACGAAATTGCAGTAATGCAAGAAACTGATGCAAAGGAATTAGTTGCCTTCACAGAGATGCTTCTTCGGTTCATCTACGAGTTTCCAAGCATGGTGCCAAACCCCGATGAAGCTGAGTAAATGCATAACAAATAGCTACACCGGACAAAATACTCGCTGCGCTAGCATTATTCCGGTGAGCTAGGCGTTCCCGCGACGCATCCGCGTCGCGGGAACGGGCCGGTGCTGACTGCGTCCAGTCGGTTGCCCTCGCCGCGGATGCCGCGTCGAGAACAACCGACTGGACCGGACTTCGGCCTGTCCTTCCGCAAGCGAGCTTGCTCCAGAACAGGCCGAAGCCGGTCAGCCCCGGCCCGTTAGGTGAGGAATAATTAGACATGTATGCTCCACCATCAGAATTCTCTAAATTTGATATTCATAGAGATCGATTACCTGATTCGATTAGGAAAATTGCCAAAGACAACCTCACTTACATGGATAAAGAACTTCATTCAAAATTGACCGACATTTCAATTATTAAGGATGTCGTTGCACTTCCTTTTGGAAGGGGCTGGAAATATAGTTCTGCCGATGAAGGAGTAAATCTTTTAGTAAGCGGCAGTTTTAGAAGCGAGTACCGAGCTATAGTAACAATGTCAGAGGTTCTTGAGGATTTTTACGTTGAGACATTGTACCTTCCAAGAATATTTCCAATCAAGAAATCATTTTGGAAAGAGCAAATGGAATTTGATACAGGTTTATATAGAGCAATACGTCATAATGGCATAACCAGTTATTCAGAGCATTTGCATTATGGATGAAAAAGACGCTTACTTGAGAGTTGCTGAAAGGTCTATTGATGCATCAGCGAAATTAGCAGAGCAGGCACATCAAGAAGCATCTGCATTTTATTCCTATCACGCCTTCGAGTCACTGGGAGGGGCTGTGTGTTCTCATGTTGGTGTAACATACTCCATGAGTCACATGGCTAAAATCAACCAGTTTCTCGCTGCATCAAAGCGAGTGGGAATTGAGCATGGTGTTAAGAGGGTTTCTATAATTATAGCGTCAATCGATAGAAACATGTGTTTATATCCAAAAAAAGAAGCAGGAAACACCTTCACTCTTCCTGAAGCAAGGATATTAGCTATTGATGCAAAAGACCTAAATAGAAGAGTTAAAGGTGTGAGCAAAGTTGTTAATCGCGCCATAACCACCTAACATCGACATTCACAAGGACGCTCGTAAACTCGCGCCTGTGATGCAGGCCGTTATCTTCTCAAAGTTACAATATATGGAAAAGTTGGCATATACTGATTTAACCGACAGCAGTTATGTATTTGAGGCTTTGTTGGGTTATGGAATGTTCTCCGAAAAACTGCCTCCATGCTTCACTTCTGAACATATTTATAACTACTTAAAGAACAAAAAACTTGACAAGACAAAACCATATGCCGCAGTTGATTACTGGGCAACAAAGAATACAAATTCTTCACGATTAATATCAATTCCACACCCAAAAGCGCACTGGAATTTATGCAAAAAAATACTAGCAAATTGGGAGGATATAAACAAAATAGTAGGAAAGCTAGAAAGAAAGCATAATTATTGCCATGTTCGAAAAATACAAGGCAAAAAGAATATTTTTAACATGAATTATTCTGGCTTTGATAAATATAATAAAGAAGAAAACATTTTAGATTATCTCCTAGCCTCTGAATACGTTGTATCTGCAGATATTTCTACTTGTTTTCCAAGCATTTATTCACACTCTCTGCCTTGGGCGATTAGAGGTACATCTTGGTCAAAGGTTCATCAGTGCACATCCCAAAAAAAGAATAAGGCCAAAGGCCTCCATTGCAAAAAATATAATGATGCATGTCCTAATGAAATAGGAGACCTGTGGTGCAACGACTTGGATGAAGCAGTTAGGAATTCAAAGAATGGAGAAACGAACGGCTTACTTATAGGTCCTCACACATCTAACATAATTTCAGAAATAATTCTAACTAACGTTGATAGATGCTTAGAAGTTTCCGGGTTTAAGAATTTCGTAAGACATATAGATGATTATGAATATTTTGCTTCGAGTGAAGAAGATGCTAAATTGTTTTTGAGACAACTTGATATCGAACTTAAGAAATTCGAACTATCTTTAAATGCTAAAAAAACAAAAATTGTTAAAACTGAAAATTTATCTCATGTAGGTTGGATAAATACTTTAACACAATATTATTTCCCTAACAAAGACGAAATCGGTTTTAATTCTGTAAAATCTTACCTAGACTACGCTTTCGCATTGTCAAAGCAATACGATGATTCAGCAGTTCTCAACTACGCAATAAAGGTCTTGTCGAAAAAGAAACTCTCTAAGAGAGCACGACGCTTATATGTTAAAAGCATAATGTTCTATTCAGTAAATAATTTCTATCTACTGCCGCTACTGGAAGAGTATGTTTTTTCAATGGCAGACGAGACCAAAGAATTACTGTTGGAATTTTTAGATGTTTTAATGTCGAGGGCTATAAGTACAGGGCGTGGTGACGGCATTGCTTTTTCTTTTTACTTTGCTCTAAAACACTCTGTAAAAATTGACATTGAAATAGAAAAACAGCATAAAATACTTGAGACCAATGATTGCATTGCAATGACAATCGCTTATAAATATCTAAAAGAATCTGGAAATCCCACCAATCTATTTCGGGATAAGGCAAATGAAATAGTGTTAAACACCGAAAGGGAGCAGGAAAAAAACTGGATATTCCTCTATGAAGTATTGCCGAAAAGTGTTTTAAAAGACAATTTCTTAAAAGAGTTAAAAAACAACAATATTGAAATATGGAAAATATAAAGATAACAAGACAATATACACGGACGCGCAAACTGCGCGCCGGTTATCGCAACGTTGGGCCAAAGGCTTGATTGACAAAGTGTAGCCAGGAGGATACATCCGAGAAGGATGATGGAGATTCGCAAAACGGACGTTTATGCCAAGTGGCTTGACGGACTGCGCGATATTCGGGCGCGTGCCCGTGTTCTGGCGAGAGTTGAACGGTTGGCTGCTGGGAATGCGGGGGATGACGAGCCCGTAGGAGAAGGTGTCTCCGAGTTACGAATCAATTATGGCCCTGGTTACCGTGTGTATTACAAACAGCAAGGGCGTGAGCTGGTGATCCTGTTAGCTGGTGGTGATAAAAGTAGCCAGACAGGAGACATCAAGACAGCTCTACGCGTTGCCCGTAATCTGTAGGATATCCCATGAAAAAGACAGTCACCTCCCGCTACGATGTTGCTGAACATCTCCGTACCCCTGAAGAAATGGCTGCATATCTGGAAGCCTGCCTAGAGGAGGCAAACGGTGACGCCGCGTTCATAGCAAAAGCTCTTGGTGACATTGCCCGTGCAAAAGGTATGTCGCAAGTAGCGCGCGACGCAGGCGTGTCCCGTGAAAGCCTATACAAGGCGCTTTCTGGAGAACGAACTCCCGGGTTCGACACAATCCTGAAAGTCATGGCAGCGCTGGGTTTGAAGTTGCATGCGGAAGCGGTGCATATCCCAAATCATGCCCAACAAGACGCTCCAACCGTCGCTCGCACCTCGCGCGGTTGAGATCTGGCGTTGGAATGAAAGAAAGGAGTCAAATGACACAAGATAATAAAATTGCGTTGCTTATCGACTGCGACAACGTTAGCCACAAATCAATAGAAGGTGTCATAGATGAGTTGTCGAAATATGGAAAAGTAAATATTAGACACGCCTATGGGAATTGGAAAAGTGAAAATATGAAAGGATGGGAGGAGAAACTTCATCCGCATGCAATAAAACCAATTCAGCAGTTCGCATATACTTCAGGAAAAAATGCTACAGATGCTGCAATGATAATAGACGCAATGGATTTATTATATACGCAGAAACTTGACGCATTTGCGCTCATGACAAGTGATAGTGACTTTACTCCACTCGTTATGAGAATATTGTCAAACGGCATAACTGTCTATGGTTTTGGTGAGAAAAAAACACCATTGCCTTTTGTAAAAGCATGTTCTCAATTTATTTTTACAGAGAATCTTGAGCCCGCAGAAAATGAGGGGTTAAAGCAATTAGAGAAGGTAAATTCTAAGAAGTCAAGAAATGAACTACGTCAAGATGCTGGTTTAGTTAAATTATTGAGAACAGCAGTAGAACAGTCGGCAGGAGAAGATGGTTGGTCTCATCTTGGCCGAGTTGGACAGTATATTTCAAATAACACGTCTTTTTCACCAATAAATTATGGATATAAAAAACTTGGTGACCTTATAAGAGTCTGTGATTTATTCGAAATTCAAACTAAAAATGACAACTCAGTTATGTACATCAGGGACCATAAAAAATAATATTTTTCCAACAAATCGTTTCTGCGGAACCCGCAAACGACGCGGTTTCCGCAGAACTCCACATTAGCAGGCTATAGGACAAACCATGAAAATGTTGAGTTCAATAATCAAAGCAAATACTGAAAACTTAATACCAGAAAATATAGTTTTAGGAGTTGCTGGCAGCCCAAGAAGAAATGGGAATTCAGATGTGTTAATGAGACAAGTGCTTAAAGGTGTTAAGCAGGAAAACATCGAATGCAGCTTAATTCAATTGAGAGATATTTATTTTCAAGGTTGCATCGGTTGTGAGAAGTGCAGAAAAGATAAAATATGTACAGGTTTAAATGATGGGATGTCTTTAATCTACAGCCAGATCATTACTTCAAAAGGGCTTGTTCTTGTTTCACCGACTCACAATTATAACATTACTTCATGGATGAAAGCGTTTATTGACCGGCTTTACTGCTTTTACAATTTTAAAAATACCCGTCCCAGAGCTTGGTCGAGTAAGTTTGCCGATCAAGACCGAAAAGCGGTCTTGGTCGCGGTATGCGAACAAGAAAATGTGAAGGATATGGGATTTACCCTTGAAGCAATGAGAACCCCAATTGAAGCGCTCGGATATCAAGTAATTAGGGAGCAAGCCGTATTCAGGATTTTCGATAAGGGAAAGGTTAAAGAGGATACTGAATCACTGGAAAAAGCATTTATGTTCGGCAAGGACTTGGCGAAATCATTAACCTAAAAGATGAAATGCAAATTGCTAACCTTCCTGCTGCACTCTGACCGGTGTTTCGCTGTCGTTTCACACCGGCAGGTGAGCAGATCGTTCGACCGATAACCAAGGCGCTTTTTTCAGAGTTTGTCGTTCAGAACGGGCTGGTCGCCTTTCCAGAACGTGTTCGCTCCTCAGAATTTCCCGCGGTGCATCATAAACTCCGGTACGACGCTCCTTGGATTCGCAGTCACGCACCTTATCCAGAAGTTTGAACACCTTTTTGGCGCTCACGCCGTTTTTCCGCCCTCAACTCTCCCAGCATCCGCTTGTCTTCGGCGGTCAGTATCATGCTTCCCCTCAAGTTCCTGCTCAATCTGCTCAATGCTCGGCAGATTGGTCCGCAAGGGTTCCGGCAAGGACTCCAGGAGTTTATATTCCGCGATACCCAGCGGTTGAGCGTTGTCACGCAGGGCGTACTCCGCCACCACCTTGTTCTTGCTCTTGCAGAGCAACAAACCGATGGTGGGGTTGTCCTGTTCGCTTTTTACCTGGGCATCAATGGCGGTCAGGTAAAAACCCAGTTGCCCCAAGTGCTCCGGCTTGAATTTCCCGGCCTTGAGTTCGATCACCACATAGCAGCGCAACTTGAGGTGATAGAAGAGCAGGTCGATGAAAAACTCGTCGCCGCCGACATCAAGCAGCACCTGACGGCCGACAAAGGCGAATCCCGCGCCCAATTCCAGCAGGAATTGCGTGACGTGCTGCACCAATGTTGATTCAACGGCCCGCTCCTGGGCTTCGTCGGTCAGTCCGAGAAAGTCGAATCGATACGGGTCTTTCAGCGACTCTCGGGCAAGATCGGATTGCGGCTTTGGCAGACGCTGGTCGAAGTTGGTCAGCGCCTTGCCCTGGCGTTCCAGCAGGCGGGTTTCGATCTGCATTACCAGCACATTTCGCGACCAGGCGTGTTCAACGGCCTTGGCGAGATACCAGTCCCTCTCCTCGCGGGTTGCCAGTTTGTCGATCAGGGTGCAGAGATGGAACCACGGCAATTGTGCAGCAGCCTGCTGCACAAATTCCGGTTCCGGCCACGCCTCGGCAAAGGCCCGCATATACTTGAGGTTTCGGGGAGAAAAGCCCTTCATCTCCGGAAAGGCGTTACGCAAGTCGTGGGCCAGTCGGTCAATGACCTTGGCCCCCCAGCCCTGCTTGGCCTGCCGGGCCAGAATATCGCGGCCGATCTGCCAGTAAAGCAGGACAAGTTCGCGGTTGACCGCCAGAGTGGCACGTTGCTGGGCCGCATGGATGCGGTTTTTCAGTTCCGCCAGCCAGTCGAAGTAGCCTTCAGGGGGTTGGGTCAAGGCAACGTTTTTTTCGCTCACGTCGGAACCACCTTTGCAAGGTGTTTCACCGGACCGCTACACCTCGTCCATCCCGCTCTTGCGTATCGCCGCCACGCCCCCTTGCAGATTCAGGGCGTCCTCGATACCGGCCTCCTTCAGGGTGATCTGGGCTTCGTAGGAGCGGCCTCCGGCGTTGCAGACCAGGACCAGCGGCTTGTCCCGGGGTACTTCATCCAGCCTGACCCGCAATTCGTCCTGGGGGATGTTCATCCAGACGTCTGGGTGCTTTTCCAGGAACGGTTGGGCATTGGCGGGTCCGCGGCAATCCAGGACCTGGAAGTTGCGAAGGGGGTCGGCCCAGAGCCGGGCGAACTCGGAGACGGTCATGGAGGCGCAGCGCCCTTCCAGGATGTTTTCCGCCGCGTTGGCCGCGGCATTGATGATGTCCATGGCCGAGGAAAATGGCGGCGAGTAGGGATATTCCAGATTGCCGATCACGGAAACATGCGGATGGTCGCCCAGAACCGCGGCCACGGCCCCGACCCGGCCCACCAGACCGTCTCCCTTGGCGCACAGCCCCTGCACGCCCAGAACCCGGCCTTTTTGAGGGCCGCTCTTTTCCACGACCATCTCCAGGTGCATCAATTCGTTGTCCGGGAAAAAATGGGCCCGGTCCGACTGGACGACATGGGAGTGGACGGGGTCCAGCCCGGCCCGCCGAGCCGCTTCCGGACACAACCCGGCTCCGGCCACGGAAATTTCGAACAGCTTGACCGCGAAGCTGCCCACGGCCCCGGGGAACTCGGCGTCGCCGCCGGCCAGGTTGGTGCCGATCACCCGGCCCTGGCGGTTGGCCAGGGAACCCAAGGGGTAATATCCGGGTTGGCCCGTGACCAGATTGGTCACCTGGACGCAGTTGCCCCCGGCGTAAATGTCCGGATCCGAGGTCCGCAGATGGGTATCCACGATGACGCCGCCCCGGGGCGACACGTCCAGCCCGGCATCCCGGGCCAGCTCGGAATTGGGAATCACGCCCACGGAGAGGATCACCAGATCCGCTTCCAGTTCCTCCCCGTCCAGCAGCACCCGCTCCACGCCCTTGTCTCCGGCAAACCCTTTGACCGTGGCCGACAACCGGAAGCTCACCCCCTGCTCCCGCATGTGATGCTGGGCCATCCGGGCCAGCTCGCGGCTGACAAAGCCGGGCAGGATCTGATCCGCGATTTCCACCACCGTGGTCTCCACGCCCCACATGTCTGAAAGCGCTTCGGCGATTTCCAGACCGATGAACCCGGCCCCGACCACCACGGCCTTACCTACCTTGCCCGCCTCCACCCGGGAGCGGATGCCCTCGGCCTCTTCCAGGTTGGACACGACGAAAATTCCGTCCAGGTCCACTCCGGGCAGATCCGGCCTGCGCGGACGGCTGCCCGTGGCCAGGACCAGCTTGTCGTAGGCAAACGTCGTACTTTCCCCGGATTCCAGGTCACGGGCATGAACGACCTTGGCCCCGCGATCGATGCGCTCGGCCCGCTTCCGGGTCAGGACGTCCACGCCCTTGGCCTCGTGAAAGAATTTCGGGTCGCGGATCATGTGAAAGCTGGTGGCCTGCAATTCCTTGACGTCGCTGACGTCCCCGGAAACATAATACGGAATGCCGCACCCGCCGTAGGAGACCCTGGCCCCCTGATCGATGATGGTCACCCGGGCGTCCGGCATCAGCCGCTTCAACCGACACGCCGCCTTGGGCCCCAACGCCACTCCGCCGATGATCACAACATTCATGGTTTTATTCCTTTCATGACAAAGGTTATTGCCGGTCAACCGGCAACGTGAAAAACACACCCGTTCCCTGCCCCGACCGGCTCTCCACCCGGATTTCCCCACCATGCTTTTCGACGAAATCCTTGCAGAGCATCAACCCGAGCCCCGTGCTGCTCTCGCCTTCGGTGCCGGGCCGGGCCGTTCTCTGGTCCAGCGAAAAAAGCCTAGACAGCATTTTCTGGTCCATGCCGATGCCGTCGTCATGCACGCTGACCTCGATCCGCGATCCTTGGCGCTCGGCTCGAACTTCCACCTTCCCCTCTCTCTTCGTGAACTTGATCGCATTGCTCAAAAGGTTCCGCAGCACGGTGCTGATCATTGACGGGTCCAGCCACGCGGTCAAGTCCTTGGAAACATGGCTCGACAAGACGATGTCTTTTTGCTCCGCCACCGATGTCAAAAAATGCATGTTGGCATCAACAATATCCGTCAATCGGCATTCCCTCGGCGCATACTCGATCAGCCCTTGCTGCATCCGCGCCCATTCAAGCAGGTTCTCCAGCAAATCAAACACCCTTTCGGCGCTTTTATGCAAGTTGCCGGATATTTCCCGCAATTCCTTAAGCGTCCAGTTTTCGGCATCCTCGGCGAACATCCGTGACAGCGAGAGCAGGCCGGACATGGGGGATTTGAGGTCGTGGGCAATGATCGAGAAGAATCTGTCCTTTTCGGCAAGGGCCTGTCGCAGCCGTTCTCGGGACTCCAAGAGGGCGTTCTCGCCTTTTTTTCTTTCGGTGACGTCCCGTATCGCGGCCACGCGCAGCAGCTCGCCCTGCGCTTCAAAATTCCGGGCCTCGATTTCCGTAAAAATGACCTCTCCGTTCTTCTTGACGCACCTGACAATATATGGGGCCGCGTAATCCTTGACAATGTTCTCGCGGACATTCTCCCTGTCCTCTTCGTGGATAATCAGCTCCAGAAGATTTTTTCCGAGCAGTTCCTCCCGCCCATATCCCAGGCTTTTTTCCATGGCCACGTTCACATCCCTGACAATGCCGCCTTTGTGCAGCACCACCCCTTCCATGGTCAGGTCGGAGAGAAGACGGTAGCGCTCCTCGCTCTCCTGCAGATCCTTCTCGATTTTCTTGCGAAACAGCGCTTCCCCGATATGGCTGGCAATCCCCTCCAAAATGGCGATCAGATCCGGATTGAACTTGCCCGGGGCGCGGTGGTTGAGTTGCAACAGGCCGACTATCTCCTGGCTTTTTCGAATAGGAATCAAGGCCACGGAGGAATAACCGTCATGAATACAACGGTTGCGCGGGTTCAGGCGCGGATCATCAGCGGCTGAGAGGTCGAGTATCGGGAAGGCATCATTTGTCCAGCAGCTTCCGCCGGGAGTGAACATGGAATTCTCCCGCGGATCGACCTTTCCGGAAATGACCAGGCCGCAGGTGCATTCCAGTTTGATCGCCCCATCGGGATCGCGGCAAATGCCCCCCTGCTCGTCATGGGCGATCAAAGAATTTTCCATGAGTAGAAAATCTTCGGAAAACCCAGCCTGCTCGTAGTAAGGGTAGTCGCCCTGGTCTTGCAGGCGAATCCCCACTGCATCGCAGCCGGAGGCCTGCTTCACGGCCAGGAGGACGCGCCGGATGGACTCGGAGAATTCCGTTGTCGCATTCAAAATGGCCAGCACGTCGACGGAAAGCCCTCGATACATTTCCACGAGCTTTAGCTCCGTAACGTTCTGGACGGTCCCGACCAAACCGGACACCGATCCCCACTCGTCGACCAGAGCGGCCTTGTGAAAGACCACGTCATGCGCCCCGCCCCGCGCATCCGTGACCTGGGCCTCGTAGACCTGGACGCCAGGCTTCTCGAACAGTTCGGCGTCCTTGGCATGGTACAGCCGCGCCAGTTCCGGCGGACTGATGTCGAAGACGGTCTTGCCGACCAGTTGGTCCTTGCTTTTACCGAAAAAGTCTTCGAAAGCCTTGTTGAATCCCTGGTATCGCCCATGCCTGTCCTTGTAGAAAACAGGCATGGGGATGGTTTCGAAAAGGCCGTTCAGGAACGTCTCCTTGGCCCGTAATTGCTCTTCAAGCTTGGCCTGCTCGGTAACGTCGGTGATCACGAGCATCAGACTTTCGATATCTTCAGCGTCAGGCTGGTCCCTGGGATCATGCTCCATTCTCCCAATACACCTGACATTGATCGGCTTGTCTTTTCCGGTCAGAGAAAAATCCAGCTGCTTGCCTTCGGGCATTTTGAAAAAGGCCTTGAACCGGCCATAAAACGACGGGCGATCTTCGGGAAGCAAAAAATCCGACAACGCCTTGCCGAAAAGCTGGTCTGGAGAAAGCCCGACCATGGTCGCGAACGTCGCGTTGGTTTCCTTGATCACGCCGCGCCTCGTAATGGTCAGGTATCCGACGGGAGCCTCGTTGAAAAATTTGGCGTACCGGTCCCTGGCGACGCGCAACCTCACCTGGGCGTCTCGAAGCTCCTCGTTTTGCAGTTCCAACTCGATCTGGCGCACATGGTAGTCATGCACAAGCGCCTTGACCTGATCCGGAGAAAACTCCTCGAAGGATCGACCCGATTCAGCCAAGCGCTCCTCGGCCAGCCTACGCAACACGCTCATTTCTCTTTCGATCGTCTTTGCCATAGGTGTACCCAATCTTTTGGCACGCGACTCCAGGAATCGCCCCTCGCCAAATCCCCCTTCCACGTTTCTGTAAAACCGTTATCATCCGATTTCCAGACCAAGTCCGGCCAAAACCAGCGTTTCTTCGGTCGATACGTTGCGCAAGAGCATTGCAGAGGAAATATCGAAGCAGTCCGAGGAGTTATACACCTCACGGTGCAAGGGGAAACGCTGGATCAGGTCGAGGGGTGGTGTCGGGCATGGCTGTTTTTTGTGTCGGGAGCTGAAGGTATGCGAGTGGAAAATATACATGGATACCTTGAAGCGACAAGGCCCGCAATCCCGAACCACGCCGGACTTTCCAAGCGGTTTATGGCTGACCAGCCATGCCTGGTCAGCCATAAACACAAAAACGGACTCCCCCTTTCCAAGGGTGAGTCCGTTCAATTGATTCCGTGGCGGATCATTCTGAGGGTGTGGTCACCAGATCAAGCGTATTTCCGGCACGGCTCCTCGTCGTCCTCCTCGCCGGCCAAACAGACCATATTTCGTCCGCCGGCCTTGGCCCGGTACAGTGCGGCGTCGGCTTCGGCGAAGAGATCGACGTTTTGCCCGAAAAGGCCTGTTTCCAGGGAGGCAATGCCGATGCTTACGGTGACCCTGAAGAATTTTCCCTTGAAATTGAAACGACGTTTGGCAATGGCATCGCGGATGCGTTCGGCCAGAACCCAAGCCTGCTCTTCCGTGGTATGGGAGAGCAGCAGCACGAACTCTTCTCCTCCGTACCTGGCCGCGAGATCGGAGCTGCGCAGCATGTCCTGCAGCAAGCGCCCGACGTCCCGCAGGACCATGTCTCCGGCCTGGTGGCCAAAGGTGTCGTTGATCCGTTTGAAATGGTCCAGGTCCATGACCATCAAAGACAGGGGATTGCGGTAACGCTGATGGCGTTTGAGTTCCTGGACCAGTCGTTCGTCAAAAAAATGACGATTGGGCAAGCGGGTCAAGGCGTCCCGGTCTGCTCGAGTGCGCATTTCCCGGTACAGCAGCGCATTCCGCAGGGCCAGGGCCAGATGGTTCACGGCAGCCAGGATGGTCTGCAGTCGATCTCGGCCCAACCGGGCAATTCTTTCCGAGGCGATGCTGATGCAGCCGAAGCTTTTGCCTCCGAAGCGCAAAGGCAATACGAGGACATCCTCGTCGCGAATTTCCATCAATTTCTCGTCGCCGTCCATTTTGGACATAAAGTTGACGTGATAACTATCCATTGACTCATCGGCGTATTTTGCCGCATTCTCCAGTAGAAACCCGATCATTTTGTCTTGAATGACCTTTCCTGAATATTCGTGAATGAACAGTTCCGCTTCCATCTGTTGTTCCCGGCTCTTCTGCCAGAATATCGCGTCCACGCCCTTGACCGGAAGCAGTATTTGCAGATCCTGATAGGCTTGATGCAGAATCTCCACAGAGTCCAAGGAAAAGCTGGCGTTAGTCAGGATCTTGTTAAAAAATTGCAGCAAGTCCGCCTGGCGAGACAGGATTTCTCGTTCCAGGCAGATTTCCCGGGCCATGTGGAACAGGTCTTTGTACAATCCTTGTGATTCTTGAAAATCCCTCACAAGCTCCCTGACCCGCTCCGACTCGAAGGGGTAGCGTAAAACAGCCGCGAAACCGGCATCCACGACCCGCTCCAGGTCGGCCTGGGCCACTTCGGAGTCCAGGATCAACACCCGAGGAGGCGCGTCGTCTTCCTGAAACTCTCCGCGTTGAAAAGCGGAAATCCGCGCGTTGACCCCTTTCCAGGAAATCAGGGTCATAAGCCGCTGTCTAGTGTTGGTCGATTTGTTCTTCCCTGAAGGCTGGTATCGTTCCAAGGAATAATCCGGACCGAGGATGGCCTGGATATCCTCTTCCTGCCTTGGGCTCAGACCAGCGGAGAGGATGCTGAATTGGCTTTGCGGGGTGCTCATTAGCATTTTGCTTTACTCCTGGTTGAGAAACGAAGTGTTTCTGCCAGGAGCTTTTGCAAAAGCGAAGCCAAGAGGACGGATGGTTCAGAAGATCGGTTGAAGAAAAGTTGAAAAAAGTTCTCGACAACATTGAACTTGGCCGCTGAGCGGCCATGAATACGCATTCGAACGTGGCACCGTCCACATTGTAGGGGCACGGCGCGCCGTGCCCCTACCCAGAAAACAGCAAATAATCAGCCACAGCCTCCCCCGTCTCCGGTACAGGCCATGGTCTTGCAGGCCTTGCCTTCGCGACGGCGTTTGAACGCGGTGATGTTTCCGGTGGCGTAGACCGCTTCCAGGCCCTCCTGGATGAATCCGCTCATTTCCAGCGGGGTGACTCCCTCTTCGCTGAGGATAGCCATGGGCGTGTCTCCTACTCCGGAGACCAGCACGGCCCGGCAGTCCTTGAGCAGATCAGCCAGGGCGTACCAGCGATTGGCCGCACCTCCCTTGGGCGGAGCGGTGCGAACCTCCAGCATGGTGTAACGGCCGTTTTCCCGGCCCCAAATTTGGAGGGACGGGGCTTCGCCCAGGTGCTGATTGATCAGCACGCCTTCCATGCTGGCCACGGCCACATAGGGCCTGTCCTCGGTGCGCATGGGAGGCAGGGTCTTGGAGCAGGCACTCAGACAGGAGGCGAATTCCGGTGATTTGTCCTGATCCAGCAGGCCCACGGCGTCGGCTCGGCAGCGCTTGCAGTGGCGCATCTGGGGCAGGTAGACTTCGGCCATGGTCCGGATACGCTCCAGCTCCTCTTTGCTGGGTTCTCGAACATCCTCGAAAATGGTTTCCGCGGTCGGATACAAGGGCATGCAGTTCAGCAGATCCACGTCCAGTTCGCGCATCTTGGCCGCGATGGCCTCCACGTGCTGGTCGTTGACGCCCGGGGTGACGATGGTGTTCACCTTGACCGTGATGCCCCGCTGCTTGAGCCCCCGGATGGCCGCCTCCTGCCGCCGCCACATCAGTTTGGCCGCGTCCAGGCCGCGATATATTTTTTTCCCGTCCCGGACCCAGGAGTAAAATTCCTTGCCGATCTCTGGGTCCACGGCATTGACCGTGATGGTCATGTGCGTCACGCCGAGGTCCTTCAGCCTGTCCAAGTGCGCCGGAACGCCCAGCCCGTTGCTGGACAAGCAGAACAGCATCTGGGGAAAGCGCTCTCTGATCAAACGCAGGGTTTCCAGCGTTTCCTCGGAATTGGCGAAAGGATCCCCGGGGCCCGCGATGCCCACCACCGTGACTCGCGGCTCCTTCTCCAGAACCCGGGCCAGATACTCCACGGCCTGATGCGGCTTGAGCACCGCGGAGGTCACTCCTGGACGGGATTCGTTCATGCAGTCGTATTTCCGATTGCAGTAATTGCACATGATATTGCATTTAGGCGCGACCGGAAGATGAATCCGCCCGCATTCGCCTTTCACGGCGATGTTGAAACAAGGGTGCTTTGTGCTATCTGGAGTGTTCATGGCGTATCCTTTTTTCATATATACCCGTACCCAATGGGCGAATCTTCCTGTTTTTTCTCGATCAGCGCATTGACGATCAGGTCGTAGAGATTGAGTGCTCCCTTATAGCCCAGGTGCAGGACGCGTTGGGAGCCGAAGCGGTCGTGGATGGGGAAGCCGACGCGGATCAGGGGGATGTTTCTGGCCCGGGCCAGCTCGCGGTAGCCCTTGCTGTTGCCGACCACCAGGTCCGGCTCCAGGGCTTCGGCCTCTGCCACGATCTGGTAGAAATCCACCCCGTCGCGGACCAGGGGCGGGTCGCCGGGAAATTCCCCGGTCACCGCGGCCACGGCTTCGGCCAACAAGCCGGATTCCCCGCCGGAGGCCACCAGGACCGGCTTGATGCCGATCTCGCTCAAAAACGAGGTCAAGCCCACCACCAGATCTTCTTCGCCGTAAATAATGGCCTTTTTCCCGGCCACGTACTTGTGGCCGTCGACCATGGCGTCCAAAAGCCGGCCCCGTTCCAAGGCGTACCGTCGTGGGGCCGAGCATCCGGCCAGGGTTTCCAGGGTAGTGAACAAAGCGTCGCTTTCCCGCAGGCCGATGGGCAGGCCCAGGGAGTGCAGCGGCACGCCGTACATATCTCGGAGCACGGCCCCGGCGCTGCGCTCGGGCTTGATGGTCCGCCCGAACTCGATGCTCGCCCCGGCTCCGGGCATGGCCCGAACCGCGTCCAAAGGTGTCCCGCCTCCGGGAATATTCTGGTAGTCTTCCAGGGCCGGGCCATCCAGGGTTTCGGAGTAGTCCGGCAGGAGGGTCGCAGAAAGGCCGAAATGGGCGAAAATATCCTGGAGATGCCGGATGTCCTCCGGCGAGACAAAGCCGGAAAAGAGATTGATCCCACGGTGCTTTGCGGTCTCCGGGTCGGCCAACTGAGCGACCATGGACCGGACCGCGGCGTGAAAGCCTTCCATGTGCGATCCACCGTAGGACGGGGTGCTGACGTGAATCAGTGCGGGCATCTGACCGTTCAGACTGGTCAGGTGCTCTTTCCTGAACTCGTGCAGGATCGTGGGCACGTCGTCGCCGATGGTCTCGGTCAGGCAGGTGGTGGCGATGCCCACGGCAGGGGCCTTGTACTTGCCGATGACATTGAGCAGGCCTTGCATCAGATTGGCTTTGCCGCCGTAGACCGCATCCTTTTCGCCCAGGCTGGAGGAGGCAATGTCCATGGGTTCGCGGAAGTGACTGATGATGTACCGGCGCATATAGGTGGCGCAGCCTTGGGAGCCGTGCAGAAATGGCACACAGCCTTCCAGGCCCTTGAAAGCCATGGCCGCGCCCAGGGGCGTACACATCTTGCAGGCGTTGGTGGTGGAGACGAAAGGTTCGGCTTTTTTCATGACGCCCTCCCCTTCCCCGTGCATGCCTCGGTGCTCTGAGAGGCACCTGGCACGGTGATGGGCGATTTGCGCCGTCTCGGGGTGAAGTTCCAGACCGGGCTGGTCACCGTGGCGTGGACTTCCCTGGCGAAATTGTACATGCCCAGAAACCCCTCCAGGGCCTCCTTGCGCTCATGGTTGTGGTCGCAAAAGCCCACGCCCAGCTTGAAGGCGATGGGCCGCTCCTTGACCCCGCCCACAAAGATGTCCACGTCCTTTTCCTTGATAAAGGCGGACAGCTCCAGAGGGTTGGTGTCGTCCACGATGATCGTGCCCTCGTCCGTGATCTCGGCCAGTTCCCGGTAGTCCTCCTCGGTGCCGGTCTGAGAGCCGACCATGACCACGTTCATGCCCAAATGCCGGAAGGACTTGATCAGGGAAAAAGCCTTGAACGCCCCGCCCACGTAGATGGCGGCCTTCTTGCCTTCCAGATCCTTGCGAAATGTTTGCAGCTTCGGATACAAAGCCATAAGCTCCTCCCTGACCAACTCCTGAGTGCGGGTCATGATTTCCGGATCCTTGTCCTGGAAAAACTTGGCCACGTCGTAGAGCGCGTCGGACATGTCCTCGATGCCGAAGTAGGACACCCGGATGACCGGAATGCCATACTTTTCCTGCATCATCTTGGCCAAATCCATGGTCGCTCCGGAACACTGAACCAGGTTCAACGCCGCGCCGTGGGCCCGGCGCACGTCCGCCACCCGGCCGTCGCCGGTGATGTTGGCCACCACCTCCACGCCCATCCGCTTCAGGTAGTCCTGGATGATCCAGATCTCCCCGGCCAGGTTGAAATCGCCCAGGATGTTCACGCTCAGGGGCGAAATGGTCGAGACGTCCCCGGTACCCACCAATTGAAACATGGCCTCGCAGGCCGCCAGATAGCCCTCGCGCTTGTTGCCCTTGAACCCCTCGGACTGGACCGGAATCACCGGGATGCCCTTCTCCGCCTGCACCTTCTTGCACACGGCCTTCAAGTCGTCGCCGATGATCCCCACGATGCAGGTGGAATAGACAAAGGCCGCATTGGGTTTGTGCAGGTCGATCAGTTCGATCAAGGCCTGGTGGAGTTTTTTTTCACCGCCGAAGATCACGTCTTTTTCGCGCAGGTCCGTGGAAAAACTGAGCCGGTGCAGCTCCGGCCCGGAGGACAAGGCCCCGCGAATGTCCCAGGTGTACACCGCGCAGCCGATGGGGCCGTGCACCAGGTGCAGGGCGTCGGCAATGGGATAGAGCACCACCCGGGATCCGCAGAACACGCAGGCCCGCTGGCTCACGGCCCCGGCCAGACTGCTCTTGTTGCAGGAAATGGAGAACGGCTCCGCTCCCTTGCGATGTATCTGCGTTTTTCGTTCTTCAAAGATCACGGGTTCCATGGTTGACCTCGTTGGGTTCTTTTGGCCGCCTCCCCAAAGGGAGGCGGCGCTTGGGAGTGGATGGGAGGTATGGGATTTATGGGAATTCTGGTGCGCCCTAAAGGAGATAGTCCTGGGCCGGCTCGCCCTGTTCCAGGCCGTCCAGGATGGCGTCCACGGCGTCTTCGCCGTCCACTTTGCCGAACCACCATCCTTCGGGATAGACCACCATGACCGGTCCGTTCTCGCATTGCTTCAGGCAACCGGTGCTGGTCACCAACACGTCCAGGCCTCTGTCCAGAATTTCCTCGTCAATATAGGGCAGCAAGCCGATGGTGCTCTTGTGGCACACGCCCTTGGGTTCGCCCTTGGTCCGAAAACTGGCGCAGACGAACAAATGATGTTTCGGCTTTTCCACGCTCTCTCTCCTTGATTTCAACGTTCAGGTCGATACCTACCAAAACTCCCTACATCGCCAACTCGAACTGATCCTCCGTGGCATCCCGATCAATGCGGGTCAGCAACGCATCCAGAATCTTCTCCAGCAGCCGCAATCCGCCCTTGTAGCCCACCGTGGGGAAATACTGGTGGCCGACGCGGTCCAGAATCGGGAAGCCGTGGCGGATCAGGGGGATGTCCTCGTCCCGGGCCATGTACTTGCAGTAGGTGTTGCCGATGAGCAGATCCACCGGGTCGTTCTTGATCCACTGGTGCAGCAGAAACATGTCCCCGTGGGCCTTGACGTTGACCGGGAACGGACTGTCCGCGGTGATTTCCTTGATCCGGGCCTCGAACTTCTTGCCCGGAGTGCCGGTGACGATGTGCACCGGGCACATGTCGATGGAGGTCAGAAATTCGGTCAGGGCGATGACCTGGTCCGGGTCGCCCACCAGGGCCACCTTCTTGTGGTAGAAGTACTGGTGCATGTCCGAAATCAGGTCCACCAGCTGGCCGCGTTCATGAGCCACGAGGTCCGTGACGTGGCATCCGGAGATCAGGCGCAGGGCGTCGACAAACCGGTCCGTGGCCTTCAGGCCGATGGGCAGATCCAGAATCCTGCACGGAACCTTGTGGGTGGAATCCAGGTACTTGGCTCCGTCCGCCGAGGCCCATTCGCCCAGGGCCAAGGTGCCGACGGAATCCCCGGTGGAGCGCAATTCCTCGACGGTCGTGCCGCCGTCCGGGAACATCTTGTATTCGCCTGTCAGGGGGCCGTTGAGCACGCCGGAGGTGTCCGGGAAGAGGATCGTTTTCACGCCCATGGCCGCGGCCAGACGCTTGATCTCCTCCATGTCCGAGGGCTCCACGAACCCTGGGATGATGTTTACCTTGCCGTTTTTCTTGCCGGTTTTTGCGGCAAAGCCCTTCAGGGTGCCCATGACCATGTTCGAAAAACCGGTCACATGGGAGCCCACGTAGCTGGGCGTGGAGGCGCTGACCACGAACTTGCCGTCGGGAATCTTGCCTTCCTGACGGGCCTTTTCCGTAATCTGGGGCACGTCGTCGCCGATGGTTTCGGACAGGCAGGTAGTGTGTACGGCGATCACGTCCGGCTCGTACACGGTAAAGATGTTGTTGATGGCCTGAAGCAGGTTGGCCTGGCCGCCGAACACGGAAGCGCCTTCGGTGAACGAGCTGGTGGCCGCGGAGACCGGCTCCTTGTAGTGCCGGGTCAGAGCGCTACGGTGGTAGGCGCAACAGCCCTGCGAACCGTGACTGTGGGGCAGACAGCCGTGAATCCCCAGGGCCGCGTACATGGCCCCCACCGGCTGACAGGTCTTGGCCGGATTGATGGACAGCGCGGAGCGGTCCTTGATTTCAGTGGGTGTATGTCGAAGCAGCGTCATGTTCCGTTCCTCTCTTAATGCGATGCCTTAAAAACAATCGCGTCATTGGTTTGCTCATCGCGCCTCGGGACTATTCCCAGACATAGGTCGCGGACAATTCCGGTTTTTCCTGCCAGGGGGCCTTGAGATAGGACCAGACCTTGCTGTTCACCATCCGATCGATGTCCTGGTAGAAATTGACGGCCCCCTTGAACCCGGCGTAGGGGCCGCCGATGTCATAGTTGTGCAACTGCTTCAGGGGGATGCCCAGCTTCTGGACCGAGTACTTTTCCTTGATTCCGGCGCAAAAGATGTCCGGCTTCATGATTTCTATCAGCTTCTCGGCCTCGTACTGGTTCAGATCGTCGATCACCAGGGACTTGGTCGGCATATCCGGGATCATTCCCTCGTATTCCTTGAACTTGAAACCGGACTCTTCCAACTTCTTGATTTCTTCCGGTGTTTTACGCGGATTATAGCTCTCAGCGCAGGGCTCCACTTCCAGTTCCTCAATGTTCCGGCTGTCCGCGTCGATCTTGATCTCCGGGATCACGTGGCGTCCTTCGTAATCGTCGCGGTGGGCGAACTCGTATCCCGCGGAAATGGTCCGCATCCCCAGTTCCTTGAACAGCTCCTGATAATGGTGGGCACGGGAGCCGCCCACGAAGAGCATGGCCGTCTTGCCCTCCGTCCTGGGGCGGACCATGTCCACGGCCAGCTTGACCGTCGGCATTTCCTCGGCGATCACCGCTTCCACCCGCTCGGTCAGCTTGGGCGAGTCGAAGTACTGGGCGATCTTGCGCAGGGACTTGGCCGTGGCCTCCGCGCCGATGAAGTTCACCTTGATCCACGGAATCCCGTACTTGGTCTCCATCATCTCGGCCACGTAGTTGATGGAGCGGTGGCACATGACCGTGTTCAGATCAGCGGCGTGGGACGTGGCAAACTGGTCGTAGGTGGAATTGCCGCTGAAGGTGGAGATTACGGTGATTCCGCACTTGTCCAGAATCCGGTCGATCTCGAAGCCGTCCCCGCCGATGTTGTATTCCCCCAGCAGGTTGATCTTGAATTCCCCAACCTTGATCTCGTCCTTGGTGCCGACCACGTGCTTGAAAATCTGGTTGTTGGCGATGTGGTGGCCCGCGGACTGGCTGACGCCCTTGTACCCTTCGCAGCTGAAACCGAAGACGTTGATGCCCAGCGCTTCCTTCATCTCCCTGGCCACGGCATGCACGTCGTCGCCGATCAGGCCCACCGGGCAGGTGGAGAAGATGGCGATGGCCTTGGGATGGAACAGCTCGTAGGCTTCCTTGATCGCCTGTTTGAGCTTCTTTTCCCCGCCGAAAACGATGTCGTTTTCGTTCATGTCCGTGGAAAAAGCGTAGGTCATGAAATTTTCATCGGCGTCCGTCTCAGTGTAGGTCTGGTTGCGCCGGGTCAACCAGGAGTAGAACCCGCAGCCGATGGGTCCGTGGGTAATGTTCACGATGTCCCGGGTCGGGCCGAGAATAACGCCCTTGCAACCGGCGTAGGTGCAACCGCGCATGGTGATGATGCCCGGAATGGTCCGGACATTGGCGCCCATTTCCGGAGTCGCCGCGCCTTCGGCCTCCTTGACCATGATCTGCTTGGCCCGCTTCCGGGCCACCTTGGTCGGATATTTTTTCAGAAGATCCTGAACCAAATCGGTTGGATCTATCTGGACGAACTTTTTTTTCTTCGTGATGGCGGTCATGTTTCCTCCTGGCAAGGCCAAGCTTACCTACTCATTTTTGAGACAGTCCTCACATGACAGTTCGTTCAAAAACCCCAAGAGCAAGGAGCAAGAGAAAATCAAGGTCGAAGCGAATTTCTTCATACGTGAGAGTTTGATTTTCTTGCGGCGACGCGGCAATTGGGAGTTTTTCAACGGACTGCTAGTCGATTGATTTGTTCCCTTTCTCCCCGGTGCGCACCCGGACGGAGTCAAAGACCGGACTGACGAAAATCTTCCCGTCTCCGGGCTTGCCGGTTTTGTTCACGTCCATGATCGTGTTCACCACGTCCTCCACTTGGTCGTCCGTGACGACCACGGAAAAAACGCGCTTGGGATACAGGCGACCCTTTTCTCCCAGAAGCTCGGCGGCTTCCTCGTAGCCCTTCTCCGCGCCCTTGAGCAGAGCGGAATTGATCAATCCCTTGCCCCGGCCCTGGGCCTCCAGGGCGAAAAACGCCGGTACCCCGGCCTCGGCCAAGGCTTCCTTGGTCTTGTTAACCATGTTCATCCGAATGACGGCAATGATCTCCTTCATACTCCGACCCCCTTCAAGTCCGCTCCTTCGGTCTCCTTGATCCCGGAGCTTATGGTGTACATCTCCTCTACCGGGCTCAGAAAAATTTTGCCGTCGCCGAACGCGCCCTTCTCACCGGTCCGGGCGGCTTCCATGATGGTCTTGATTACGAAATCCTTGTCATTGACGCCGACAACGCTCATCAGCAACACCTTGGGGATCTCGTCGTAGGTGACCTCCCCGATCTTGATGCCGCGCTGTTTGCCGCGACCGGCCACGGAAAACTTGGTCACCGCCGGATAGCCGGCATCCATCAGGGACTTCAAAACATCATCCGCTTTATCGGGCCGCACAATCGCCCTGACCATGATCAACATATCGCTTCTCCCTTATGGTTGGTTGAAATGTGGAATACACTGGGTTGAAAAACTGAAATCTCGTTGTTTTTCATCCGAAAACTCTCTTTTTCAGATAATGAAACTGGCAGTTTTCAATCCGAAAACGAGGATTTTTTTCTTTTGGCAAGGAACTCAAGCAATTATGAGGAGGCGTATTTCAATACGTTGACGAATAATTGTGATGAGTGACGCAGCCAAAAGGGAAAAAGGCCGTTTTCGGATGAAAACTAGTTGGCGATGCCGTAATCAATGAGCAGTGTCTCCAGTTCTTCGATCTCCATGGGTTTGGGCACGACGAACATTTCGTTGCCGTCCATTTTCTTGGCCAGGGCTCGGTATTCATCGGCTTGAGCATGCGTCGGTTCGAAATCGATGACCGTCTTGCGGTTGATTTCGGCCCTCTGAACCATGTTGTCGCGAGGCACGAAGTGGATCATCTGGGTTCCCAAGCGTTTGGCCAACTCCAGGATCATCTCCCGCTCGTTGTCCACATTTCGGCTGTTGCAGATCAGTCCACCCAACCGCACGCCGCCTGCCTCGGCAAACTTGACAATGCCCTTACAGATATTGTTGGCCGCATACATGGCCATCATTTCCCCTGAGACGACGATGTAAATCTCCTGAGCCTTGCCTTCGCGAATGGGCATGGCGAACCCGCCGCAGACCACGTCGCCCAGAACGTCGTAGAAAACATAGTCCAAATTCTTGTCTTCCTTGTACGCGCCAAGCTGCTCCAGCAAATTGATACTGGTAATAATGCCCCGGCCGGCGCAGCCCACACCGGGCTCGGGACCGCCGGACTCCGTGCAGAGCGTCCCACCGAATCCGCCCAGGAGAACATCTTCCAACTCCACGTCCTCGCCCTCTTCACGAAGAGTGTCCAAGACCGTACGCTGATGCAGACCGTGCAGCAGCAAGCGTGTGGAGTCCGCCTTGGGGTCGCATCCCACGATCATCACCTTGCGCCCCATCTCAGCGAGAGCGGCGACGGTATTCTGTGTTGTCGTGGATTTTCCGATTCCACCTTTTCCATAAATAGCAACCTTGCGCATACATTCCTCCCGAAGATTGAGTGTTGAGAATGGAAGGCATAGGGCAAGGAGCATGCCAGGGACTGAAATTGGATTACCTGAATGAATTAAAATAAATTATTTCAATTAGTTGTAATAATATTTTGTCGAAATGAAAGCAGTTGGCCGCCCATACAAACAAGACAAAGGTGAACGACAATTTTGTAGGTCATCACGGTTTTGTAGGGGCCCGTGATTATGTAGGGGCACGGCGCGCCGTGCCCCTACAGGTTGGCGAGAATGTCGCGGGGTGATGGCCAGGGCACGGAATTCCGCAGGGGTACGGTGCGCCGTGCCCCTACAGGTTGGCGATGGAAACGCGAGAAACGTACCATGGCACCGATCCTGCTTGTTCCGGTCAAAGGGCGTGATAGCCACTCCCGAAACAACGACAAGGAAACCACATGCTCATCGACAGTACGTTGCGCGAAGGTGCGCAGATGTTCGGCGTCTATTTTTCAGACGCGCTGCGTCGGGACATCCTTTCCGGATTGATCCAGGCGGGGATAGATGAGGTGGAGATAGGCTGGGCCGGGCAGGACGGGCTGACGGACCTGCTCCGGCACGGACGAAAGGAAGATCCGTCTGAGCGGGCCAGGCTGACGGTCTGGTCGCCGTTGCGGCTCCTGGACCTGGATCGCTTGGCCGCCATGGGCGTTCAGCGCATCCATTTCGGCGTCCCGGTTTCGGACGCCCACATTGAGCACCGCCTCGGCACTGATCGGGATGGCCTTTTGCTTCGGCTTCAAAACATCTTGCGCCGGGCGTCGGAGCTGGGGATGGCGTTTGTCGGGATCGGGCTGGAGGATGTGTCCCGTGCGAACAAAGATTTCGCCCTGCGAGTCGTTCGGGTAGTGGAGGAATGCGGAGGCGGACGGATCCGCCTTTCAGACACCGTGGGTCTGCTCACACCGCTGGAAACCGCGGAACTTGTGCGCTGGTTCACGGATCGGACCGAGCTTGCCGTGGGATTTCACGGCCATGACGACTTCGGCATGGCCACGGCCAACGCCATCACCGCCCTGGCTTCGGGAGCCGAAAGCGTGGATGTGTCCGTGCTGGGAATCGGGGAACGGGCCGGGATCGCGGCCCTGGAAGAGGTCGCCGGTCACCTGAACCTCAGGCGAGGAGCCGGCTATGATTTGAAGCAGTGCATCCGCCTGGCCCGTATGGTCGCCGAGGCGGCCCAGGTGCCCCTGGCCCGGAACAAGGCCCTGGTCGGGGAGGATCTGTTCGCCTGCGAAACCGGGTTGCACCTGCAAGGGTTGTCGAAAGACCAAAGCCTGTTCGAACCCTATGCCCCGGAAAAAATCGGCGCAAGCAGAAAGCAGGGTCTGGGCGACAAAATCGGAAAGTCAGCCGTCCGCCACGCCGCTCACCTTGAGGGCTTCACCTTGCCCGATGACAAGATAAATAATCTGATCCGGCGTATCCGCTTACTTTCTCGTAAGTTGGCTCGGCCGTTGCGTGAAGCGGAATTTCACGTGTTGGTCTCGGGATCAGCGGAGGATCACCATCCATTGACGTGGACACGATCCTTCCTGAATCGATCTTGATGCGTGAACTCCTGAGCGGGCCAGCCCAGGGGGACGATGGCGTGGGGTTCCACTCCGCTGGGCAGACCCAGAATCCGGCGCACGGCGTCCATCCGCTCCTGGATCGGAGCTACCCCGGTCCAGACCGAGCCCAGCCCCAAGCCCCTGGCGGCCAGGAGCAGGTTCTGGACCGCCGCGGCCAAATCCTGGACCCAGTAGCCGGGATATTTTTCCAAGCCGAGTTCCGCGCAGACCACGACGCCCACTGGAGCCTGACGAAGCATGCCCACATAGGGATGAATCCGAGACAGCACGTCCTTCAAGCCCGGGTCCGTGACCACCACGAAATGCCAGGGCTGGGCGTTGCCCGCGCTGGGGGCGGTCATGGCCGCGGCCAGCATCTTTTCCAAATCCGCCTCGCAGATTGGCTTGTCCGGGTCAAACTTGCGGATGCTGCGTCGGGTATGCATTGTTTCAAAGACGTCCATACCTTGTTCCCTCCTTAAATTGTCAAGGTGCGTCCGTTCGGATACACTCCGCGAGCCCCTCAGGGAGTTGGCTGGTCTCGATTCACCGTTTTCATCACCCGTGCTTTTTCTGCCGTGAATGGGCAGCAGTAGGCAGTCAAGATCGTGGGACAGGCATCCTGCCTGTCCCACGATTCACAAACGGCAATTCAGAAACAGCCAGACCCCTAAACGGCTTCAGCACTGCTCTTGTTCCTGTTTGTCGCGTTCTTCCATCGGCGGTACCAGGACCTTGATCGGTTCGTGCACACCGCTGATCCCGGCATAGGTACGCAAGCGGGTGATCAGCACCGGAGTGACCTCCTGACCCTGGGCTACCAGCAGCATGCCCTTTTGGCTTTGAACGTCCTCTGCCAGGAGCATCCCGCTTTCCAACTGGTCCACCCGGACCTCCCGCAGTTCATACACGGTCTTGCGGCTGAGCACCTTTTCCAGAGCGTCCAGCACCTGAGGATCGTACCATCCTTCCCGGCCGCGCAGAATGTTCAAGGCCTTTTCCGCGGACTTGCCGGAGTTTTCCAATTGGTCGAAGTCCACCAGGATTTTCAGGATGCGTCCGCCAAGGGGAATGTCCGACCCGGTTTTCCCGCCAATGGGCGCTCCCTCCCCGTCATAGTGTTTTTCTTGATAAAGGATGATTTCCCGAACATTTTCCAGCCGGGGAATATGGCTCAACAGATCCGCGGCGATGGCCGGATGCATGTCATAGACCTGCTGCATCTCGCCATCCAGGGTCTGTCCTTGAATGATGCGCTGAATAGCCATGGAGGGCAGGAGCATGCAGCCGATCTGGGAGAGCAAGGCCGCGTTCTCCATCTCCCAGGTCTTGGTCACGCCCTGATACAGGGCGATCTGGCGGACCAGGCGATGGATCCGATTGGACCGGCCAAAGGCGTCCGGGTTCACCAGGGCCAGCAATTCGGTGAGCACCTTGATGCTCCCGCTGAGGGTCTGCTCCAGGAGTTGTTTTTCCGCGGTCACCAGCCGATATTGGCGCAGAGCGTCCTCCAAAACCCGCTTCATGTGCTGGGCTGAACACGGCTTGGTCAGAAATCGAAAAACACTGCCCTCGTTCACCGCCGCGATGGAAGATTGAACGTCCGCGTAGCCGGTGAGCATGATCCGCACCGTGTCCGGGCTGATCTCCTTGAGCCGGGCCAAAAACTGCACCCCGTCCACTCCGGGCATGCGCATGTCCGAGACCACCACGGCGAAAGGCCCCTTTCGGGCGATGACCCCGGCCGCTTCTCGGGCGCTGGTGGCGGTTTCCAAGGCGTAGTCCTTGCGGAAATTTCGACGAAAGGCGTCCAGGATGTTCTGGTCGTCATCTACGAACAAAATCTTCTCACGCATGGTACATGTATCGCTCATGAACGCCATCCTTTTTCTATCCGTTTCCACATGCTCTTGAATTGTGGTTGATGTTTCGCTTTGTCATTTCACAACAACTCCAACCCATTGAGCAATTGGTCGTCCCTCAACGTGATGGTCTTGCGCTCCGGATTCATGCGCTCGCCCCTTGATCATGCTCCTCCACGGCGGAGGCCATGGGCAATCGAATGATGAAGGTCGTCCCCCGGCCCACTTCGGAATCCGCGGCAATGGTCCCGCCATGGCGTTTGACCACGGCGTTGCGGGCGATGACCAGCCCCTGGCCGGTACCCTTGCCCACTTCCTTCGTCGTGAAGAACGGATCGAACAGCCTAGGCTTGATCTCGTCCGGAATTCCGGGTCCGTTGTCCGTGAACCGGATTTCCATCCACTCCCCGTCGCGCCGGGTGGAGACGGCGATCAAGCCCTTCTCCTGAGCGCTTTCGCCGTAAGCCTCGGCAATGGCCTGGGCCGCGTTGGTGATGATGTTCAAAAAGGCCTGGTTCAGTTCGCTCGGATAGCAAGAAATCATGGGTAGCTCCGGATCCAGATCCATGTGCATCTCGGCCACGTACTTCCATTCATTCCGGGATACCGTGGCCGTGTCCTTGAGGGCCTTGTTGATGTCCGCCAGGACCATGGTTTTCTCTCCCGGATGCGCGAAGGACTTCATGGACCGGACAATGTGCGCCACCCGCTCCAGTCCGTCCAGGGACTGGTCAATGGCCTGGGGAATCTCCTCCAGCAGGTACGCCACCTCGTTTTTCTCGTACCGGCCGAGCAGTTCGGCGATCCGGGCCGGGCTCGGAGCGACGGCTTCGGCATCCCGGAGCATTGCGTGACAGTCTTGAATCACGTCTCGCAAATCCTGAAAGGCGTTTTTCAGAAAAAGGACGTTGTCGCTGATAAACTGAATGGGGGTGTTGATTTCATGGGCCACTCCGGCGGCGAGCTGACCGATGGATTCCAGTTTTTGGGCTTGCAGCAGTTGGGCTTCCAGCAGACGGCGCTCGGAAATGTCCTCTCCCAGCAGGACCACTCCGCCCAAGCCTCGCTCCAAAGTGGAGAAGACCGGATCGACATTGATAGTCAGATAGCCTTCGCGGCCTTCGCGGCCCTCCGGACGCGTGAACCGAACGTTTTCGAGGCGAACGCTGCCCATGGTCTCCCGACAGGAGCGAATCCCCTCCAAAATCCGTTCGGACTCCCAACTCAGGCCCAAATTCTCCAGCGCGCGGCCTTTGACGTGATCATAGGGCAGGCCAAACAGTTTCGTGGCGATGTGGTTCCAGCGGGAAATCCTTCCCCGTTCGTCGATGACCACCAACATGGACTGGATGGAGGCCAAAATCTGGTAAACTTCCATGTGCGAGCGGCGCACCTCCCGCTCGGCTTTTTTCATTTTGAACAAAGCCGCGATCCGGGCCAGGAATTCCCTGGTCTTCATCGGTTTGACCAGAAACTCGTCGGCCCCGATCTCCAACCCGTCGGCCTGGCTTTCCGAATCGACGTACTTGCCGGAAAAGAGAAAGACCGACGTTCCGGACAAGGAGGGATCGTTCTTGATCCGCCGACACACGTCCACGCCGTTGCCGTCGGGCAGGCCCACATCCAGCAGCACCAGGTCCGGTCGCAGTTCCCGTGCCAGGGCAAACCCCTCTGCGGCTGTTTTCGCCAGGCTCACCTCGTACCCTTGGGACGTGAGGATCTCCGCATAGAGTTCCAGCAGAATTTCTTCATCGTCAACGATCAAAATGGAATCCGTTTCGCTCATTTTCGCTGATCCTCCTTGACCACCATTGATCAGGTTGCGCCCTCGACTTCGGTCATCCCGAAGAGATCTCTGGCCATTTCTTCCCAAACGGGGATCCGGTCCGTCAGACCGCAGGAAGCCAGGTAGTCCGCGTCCAGCCCTTCGGGCTTTCCGGTAGGGCCTTCCGGTTGCAACTGGACGATCAACGCGTTGGCGGTGTGCAGGGCGGTCAAGGGGATGAATCCGCTCATGGCGCACAACCCGGGTCGATGGTGAAAGGCGATGGCCTCGACCACCGGATCGGCCATGCCCCACAGCCCGAGCAGATAGGCCCCGAGCCGGGCGTGATCCGTCCCCAGGGCGTCCTCCTCAACGGTGGTCAGAGGGATGTCCTTGTCCGCGGTCAGTTCCAGGACTTCATCGTACAGAGTGGGGCAGTTTACCGCGAAGAGGAGCTTGCCCACGTCGTGGAGAATCCCGGCCAGAAACGCGTCGTCCTGAACGTCCTTGGACGCCTTTTCCTCGACGCAAATCCGCTTGGCCAGGGTAGCCGTCAACAACCCGTGCCGCGACAGTCGGGCCAGGGAAAACCGAGGGCATTTCTTAGGGTCGAACTGGGAAAAAACCTGAACGTGGAGCACCAGGGCCTTGACCGTTTCCGTTCCCAGCAGATTCACGGCCTGAGCTGGGCTGGTCACCTTGGTGTACATTCCGAAAAAGGACGAATTGACCAGTTGGAGGATCTTGGCCGACATGCCCACGTCCGTGGAGATGATCTCGCCGATTTTTTTGAGGGAACACAGGGGAGAGGTCAGCTCTTCCTGAATGGCCATATACAGCTTTGGCAAACTGGGGATATGCTCCAGGCTGGAGGTTAGACAGGCCAGACCCTCGGCGGCCAGGTAGCGGCGCAAGGCCAGAAGCCGCTGGATCACGTCCACAAGCTTTTCAGCGTTGCAGGGCTTGGTCAGATACTGATGGGCTACCTTGGTGGAATCCATGATCATCCGCTCGTCCATGTGCCCGGACAAGGCCAACCTGGCGGCGTGCGGATAACGCTTCTTGACTTCGGTCAACAACCGGACCCCGTCCATGCCCGGCATGCGCATGTCCGAAACCACCACGTCCACGGGGGTCGTGGCCATCAGTTCCAAAGCCTCCGCGCCCCCGGGAGCGAAATGCAGCTCCCAGTCTCTGACCTGACTGCGTAACATCCGTCGCAACCCCTCCAAAACCTGGGGCTCGTCGTCCACGAACAAAATGCGCTTCTGCATGGCTGCTCCTTGAGGTCGCAGTATACTGTTCAACCACCCTTTCATTACTCAGCACCATGTTCTCGGCGGCGTGTCAATATGGTTTGCCCGGAATCGGACGCAAGGGCTTTTGAATCGTATAGGACAAGAGCGATATCGCCAGCCTTGCCTTAGCGTTCGCTCCATATTTCACTTGACCCGTCGGGCAAACGAGAGTATCCGCCAACCAAAGAAAGAGCGTGCATCGCGCCGCTCAGGCCATTCCTAGGGCCAACTCTCTGTATTTCTTTAAGGAGGTCTTTTTTTTATGGAAGGTGTTGTAAAGTGGTTCAGCAAGCAGAAAGGCTACGGTTTCATCACTCCGGATGGTCAGGAAGACGGCAAGGACGTCTTTGTTCATTTCTCGGCCATTGAGGGCGGCGGGTTCAAGACGCTGCGGGAGGGAGCCAGGGTTTCCTTCGAGATCGTCGACGGCGACAAGGGCCTGCAAGCCTCGAACGTCCAGGAACTCGACTAAATTAACGCAACATATAGCAAAAAAGGCCGCTTTGTCCAGCGGCCTTTTTTGTTGGTTCGACCATGTCTCGTCCCGATATCTCCGACTACTTGACGCCCCTGCAACGTCGACTGATCAGCGTGGCCCTGGTGGTCCTGGCGCTGAACCTGATCGGCGCGTTTTTTTTCGGCGTCTTCCTCCTGCTCCAAGGCCTGGTGGTCTACTTTTCCAACGTACTCTGGCCCCTGGCCGTGGCCGGCATCCTGGCCCTGCTGCTCAAGCCGCTGGTTCACTGGTTCCAGCGCATCCTGCATCTCGGACGGATCACGGCCATTCTCCTGCTCTACGGCATCGTCCTGCTGACCTTGGCTCTGCTGGGGGCCTTGATCCTGCCGGAAATTCTCTCCCAGGTCCGTTCGCTGATCGAACACCTTCCGGTCCTCGCCGAACAGCTCTCCCGCTTGATCGCCCGCCTGTTCCCGGACGCCGCGACCTGGGCCGAGGAATCACTGAACCCGGAAGTCCTCCGCGAACACCTGCAATCCTGGACCGAACACCTGCAAAAGATCATCCAGACCTCCCTGCCCGCCCTGAACACCCTGGGAGAATTCCTGAGCCGCACCTTCACCCTGGTGGCCGGAACGGCGATCATCCCGGTTTATCTGTTCTTCTTCCTGCTCACGGACAAGGACCCGTTGCGGGCCCTGGACGAACAACTGTCCTTCATCCCGCCCTGGCTGCGGGAGGACATCACGTTTCTGACCGGCGAGTTCGCCCGGATCATGGTCGCCTTTTTTCGGGGCCAGATACTGATCGGGCTGATCATGGGCGTGCTCATGGCCGCCGGTTTTACCCTGGCCGGCCTGAAATTTGGGACCCTGCTGGGCATTGTCATCGGCCTGCTGAACATCATTCCGTACCTGGGCAGCCTCCTGGGGCTGATCACGGTCCTGCCTTTGGCCTACCTGCAACAGGACGGCGGTTTTTTCCTCCTGGCCCTGGTGCTGGCGGTCTTCGTCGCGGTCCAGCTCCTGGAAAGCTACCTGCTCACCCCGCGGATCATGTCTCGAGGCACCGGGCTGCACCCGCTGGTGATCATCATCGCCATCTTTTTCTGGGGCAAGGCTCTTGGCGGCATCCTGGGCATGATCCTGGCCATCCCGCTGACCGCCTTTTTCGTGGTGGTCTGGCGACTGATACGCAAAAAATACCTCGCCGTCGCGACGGATCGGGACCGGTCGCCCCCTGAGGCCGAAACCTCGTCATGACCGAATCTCTTATCGAGCTGCTGCGCCACTACGGCATGTACGCCGCGCTGGTCAGCATCGGCCTAAACGTCCTGGCCACCATCAGCGGTGTCTTTCCCACGTTCTTCATCACCGCGGCAAACATCGTCCTGTTCGGCTTCTGGACGGGCGCCTTCGTCTCCTTTCTGGGCGAATCCCTGGGCGCGATCGCGGCCTTCCTGCTCTACCGGGCCGGGTTTCGGTCCCCGGCCCAGACGGCCCTGAACCGCTACCCCAGGGCCAAGGCCCTGATCAACGCCCAGGGCCGGGAAGCCTTTAAACTCATCTTCCTGCTCCGCCTGCTGCCCTTTGCCCCGGCCCTTGTCTCAACCCTGGGCGCGGCCGTGGGCAAAGTTTCTCTGCCGCTCTTCGCCGCGGCCTCCACCCTGGGCAAGATCCCGGCCCTGCTCATGGAAGCCTACGTCGTGCTTGAAGTCACCCGGTTCCAGACTGCCGGCAAAATCATCCTGGTTGTCTTGGCCGTATGGCTGGCCTATGATGTTTTCAAGCGGCCGCGAAAACGTCCGCGACCAGATCACTCGCTTTGACCATCTATCAGGAGATCCATATCTTGCTTTTTCTCCGTCCAATAATCTTTCTTTGTGCCCTGCTCCTTTTCACCGGTTGCACCGAACCCGAGCAAATATATGCGCCGGGACCGCGGCCGGTGAAGACCATGGTCGTGGAACCACCCCAGAGCCAAGTCGTGCGAAGCTTTTCCGGCATGGCCCGCGCCTCCCGGGACATGGCGCTCAGCTTTCGGGTCTCCGGAGTGCTTCAGGAACTCCCCGTCCAGATGGGCCAGCGGGTCCGCCCTGGAGAGCTGATCGCCCGATTGGACCCCACGGATTTTGAGCTGCAGGTCATGGAACTGGAGGCCCAGGCTGAGCATGCCAGGGCGACCTTCACCAGGGCCAAGGCGGATTACGAGCGGTTCCAGGCGTTGTATGACGCGGACAGCGTCAGCAAGAGCGAGCTGGACCAGGCCCGGGCCGGATTCGAGACGTCCCAGGCCCAACTGGCCGCGGTGGGCAAAAGCCTGGAACTGGTCCGCCAGCAGCTCTCCTACACCAGACTGACCGCGCCCATGGCCGGAACCCTCTCCGAAGTGCCGGTGGAAAATTTTCAGACCGTTTCCTCGGGACACCCCATCGCCATACTCAGCACCAACGACGATCTGGAATTCGAGGTCGGCCTGCCGGATCAGCTTATCCACCAGGTTCAACTGGGCGACCCGGCCCAGGTGATCTTTGACGTGCTTCCAGACCGGCCCTTCGCCGCCACGGTCAGCGAGGTCGGAATCACCCCCGGACCGGTGAGCACCTTTCCGGTCAAGCTGCGCCTGGCCGAGCCCGCGTCGCAAGTTCGTCCCGGCATGATCGGCATGGCCCGGTTCACCTTTTCCCACGCAAACTCCCGGCCTTTCACCGTGGTTCCCGTGGAAGCGGTCTTCGGCCTGCCTTCCGGGGAACAGGCCGTCTGGCTGGTGAATACCGAAACCGGCACTGATTCCGGCACCAATTCCGGCACCGTCCACCGCCAGCACGTCATCGCGGGCCGCCTGCTCCCGGGCGGATTGCAAATCCTGGACGGCCTGCTTGGCGGCGAAACCGTCGTCATCCGCGGCGTCCACCGCCTGGAACAAGGCCAAAAAGTCCGCCTCCCCCAAAACGCCTCCTGAATTCTGACCTCTGTCCCTTGACCTCCTCATGAACATCGCCTCCTGGTGCATCCAGAACAACCGGACTTCCCTCGTCGTCTTCCTCCTGTTGGCTTTTCTCGGGTTCTCCACCTATCTGAACATCCCCCGCCTGGAAGACCCTGAATTCACCGTGCGCGTCGCCCTGGTGATCACCCCCTTTCCCGGCGCTTCCCCCCAGCGTGTGGAGGAATTGGTCACGGACAAGCTGGAGGAGCGCATCCGGGAAATCGCGGAGGTGGACTACATTACCTCCCAGTCCATGTCCGGCCTGTCCATCATTGAGGTGAACATCCAGCAGCGGTTCAAGGATCTGGGTCCGATCTGGCAGAACCTGCGCAACAAGGTGGCCGACGCGGCCCCGGACCTGCCCGACGGCGTCCTGCCCTCCATGGTTGACGACGAGTTCGGCGACGTGTTCGGCATTCTCATCGCCCTGACCGGGGACGGCTACACCTACCGGGAGATGAAGGACACCGCGGACCAGGTCCGGGACCAGCTCCTGCGCTTGGAGGACGTGGGCAAGGTGTCCCTGCATGGCGTCCAGGAAGAACGCATTTATGTGGATTTTTCCAATGCCCGGCTGGCCGAGTTCGGATTCAGCCCGGCCCATGTGGTCCACCTGCTTCAGACCCAGAACGCCATCCAACCTAGCGGCGTGGCCCTGGCCGGCGCCGAGCGGATCGTCATCGAGCCCTCCGGCGAATTCACTTCCCTGGACGATCTGGCCAATGCCACCTTCCGCCTGCCGGGCCGGACCGACGCCATCGCCCTGCGGGACTTCGCCGCCATCTCCCGGGACTACGTGGACCCGCCCGACCCCATGGCCCGGTTCAACGGGCAGCGCACACTGATCCTGGCCGTGAGCATGGCCCAGGGCGGCAAGATCACGGACCTGGGCGACCGGGTCCAGGAACGGCTGACCGAGCTGCGGGCCAACCTGCCCATGGGCCTGGAACTGGACATCCTGCTTTTCCAGCCGGACTTCGTGCGCACGGCCATCGACGACTTCATGGTCAACCTGTTTCTGGCCTTCGTCTTCGTGGTCGCGGCCATGTTCGTGTTCACGGGCTTGCGCACCGGCATCGTAGCCGGGCTGATCATCCCCATGTCCATCTTGACCTGCATCGCCCTGATGCCCCTGTTCGGCGTGGACCTGCAGCGGGTCTCCATCGCCTCGTTCATCATCGCCCTGGGCCTGCTGGTGGCCAACGGCGTGGTGGTCAGCGAGAACATCCTGGTCCGCCTGAACCGGGGCGAGGACCGCCGGGATGCGGCCGTGCGATCGGTGCGCGAGCTCTGGTTTCCCCTGCTGACCTCCTCCCTGACCACGATCTTCGCCTTCATGCCCATTCCCATGGCCAAGTCCGAGACCGGGGAATACACCATGTCCCTGTTCATCGTGGTCAGCCTGACCCTGCTCTTGTCCTGGATCTACTCCCTGACCATGGTTCCCCTGCTCAGTTACTACTTCCAGAAGCCGCGCCAAAGAGAGCGCCTGGGGGAAGGGCAAAACGGACGCGAACCCTTTTCCGGCTTCTGGTACCGGGGATTTCGGGCTCTGCTGCTGTTCTGCCTGCGCCGCCGCGCGCTTTTTCTGGCCTTCGCCCTGCTGCTGACCATTGGCGGGACCGCGGCCTTCCGCCAGGTGCCGACCATCTTCTTCCCGCCCAATGACCGGGAAATGTTCACCATCGACTTCTGGCAGCCCTTTGGCACGGATATCCGCTCCACCGCGGATCGGCTGGCCGAACTGGAAGCCCACCTGCTCGATCAACCCGGCGTGGATTCCCTGGGCGCGTTCATCGGTTCCGGCGGACCGCGCTGGTACCTCTCCCTGAATCCGGAGCAGACCAATCCCAACTACGCCTTCGTCATCGTGAACACCAAAAGCCTGGAGGACGTCGCCCCGCTGATCCGGTCCACCCGGGGCTATCTGGACGACCACTTCCCTGACGCCCGGCATACGGTGAGCCGCCTGGAACTCGGCCCGCCCGTGGGCGCGCCGATCCAGATCCGCGTCTCCGGTCCGGAAATCGACGCCCTGTACCGGCTGCGGGACAATATCGTCCTGGCCATCGCCCCGATTGAGGGCATCACCTCCATCTACGACGACTGGGGCGAATGGACCAAGAAACTGGTCGTGGACGTGAACCAGGAACAGGCCAAGCGCACCGGACTAAGCACCCGGGACATCGCCCTGTCCCTGCAAACCCAGATTTCCGGTCTCACGGCCACCCAGTACAGGGAAGGCGACAACCTGGTGCCGATAGTGCTCCGGGCTCAGGAAAGCTTTCGGGAAGATCTGGGCAACATCGAAGGGCTCAACGTCTATGGGTTTAGCGCCGACAATGCCCAGGTCCGCGGCGTGCCCTTGCTCCAGTTGGCCGACACCCGGCTGGTCTGGCAGCCCAGCGACATTCGCCGCCGGGACCAGACCCGGACTATGACCGTAAAGGTGGAAATCTCCGGGCGCTACGCCGCGGACGTCCTGACCGAGGTCCAGGCCGAGGTGGACCGGATCGCCCAGGGGCCCGAATGGCCGGATCACTATTTCGTGGAGTACGGGGGAGAGGTGGAGGAAAGCACCGAGGCCAACGCATCGGTTATGGCCGGGGTGCCCCTGGCCATGGGCCTGCTGGCCCTGGTGCTCATCGTACAGTTCAATTCCATCCGCCGCTTCCTGATCATCATGCTGACCATCCCGCCGATGATGGTCGGGATCAGCGCCGGACTGCTGCTGACCCGGGAGCCCTTCGGGTTCATGGCCATGCTGGGCATGATCAGTCTGGTGGGGATCATCGTGAACAACGCCATCCTGATCCTGGACCGGATGGAGATCGAACGGGCCGAAGGCAAACAGCCGCAAGAACTTGTGGTGGATGCCGTCCTGGAACGGCTGCGGGCCATCTTCCTGACCGCGGCCACCACGATCATGGGCCTGGTTCCCCTGGCCGTGCTCGGCGGCGACATGTGGCGGCCCATGGCCAATGTCCTGATCTTCGGCCTGGCCTTCTCCTCCCTGTTCACCCTGGTCCTCTGCCCGGTGCTCTACGCCGCGTTCTTCAGGGTGCGGTTCGCGAAGTCGTGAGCCTGGGGCGGCAAAGCCGTCCGGAATCGAATATGAATCTCGTCAGTTGTGGCAGGAAAACGAGGAAGAAAAACAAAGGAAAAAATGCGGAAAGGTTCTTTCTGAATGAAATGGCTCAGCGCGTTGGGCATCAATTTTATTGTACCAGCTTTGAAACCTGACGGCTCGAAAGGCAACGGTCTAAAACGAACAAAAAAGCCGTTCAAGCTAGATTTTACCAGCTTAAACGGCTTTCAGGAACTATGTCGAACAATGCGTTGGCGGAGAGGGAGGGATTCGAACCCTCGATAGAAGTTTTAGCCCCTATACTCGCTTAGCAGGCGAGCGCCTTCGACCGCCTCGGCCACCTCTCCCCAAAGCGACGACTTTTACCTCAATCTCCGGCTCGGGTCAAGCTTTTCGTCGCCCCTGTATTATCACCCCAACGTCCTCACATCTGTAGAGTTCCTCGATCCACCCCCCGCCCGCTCTCCCAGCATTTTTAAAGAAGCGCTCTTGAAAAGATGCTCCAGAAAGCCCGCCTTTGACAGAATCACGCCCCCCGGATACATTCCACGACCGGTTTTTTCTGGACATCTTACCTTAACGGCAGGCCCTTCATGGAACAATTTCCTCGCGTACACAGACTGCCCCCTTATGTTTTCGCCGTGGTCAACGAACTCAAGGCCCGGATGCGTCATCAAGGGGAGGACATCATTGATCTCGGCATGGGCAATCCGGACCTGGCCACGCCCAAACACATCGTGGACAAGCTCTGCGAGGCCGCGCACAAGGCCACGAACCATCGCTACTCCGCCTCCAAGGGCATTCCCAAGCTGCGCCTGGCCATCTGCGACTGGTACTGGCGACGGTTCGGGGTTGAGCTGAACCCGGACCAGGAGTCCGTGGTCACTCTGGGCGCCAAGGAAGGCCTAGCCCACTTGGCCATGGTCATGCTCAGCCCCGGTGACGTGGTTTTTGCCCAGGACCCGACGTATCCCATCCATCCTTATTCGGCGATCATCGCCGGCGCGGATGTCCGGCGCATCCCCATCGGCCGAGACCGAGACTTTTTCGAGGACCTGATAGTGGCCACCCGCCAGACCTGGCCCCAGCCCAAAGTGCTGATCATCTCCTACCCGCACAACCCCACCACCCAGTGCGTGGACTTGGCCTTTTTCGAGAAGATCGTCGACTTTGCCAAAGAACACAAGATGTATGTGATTCACGACCTGGCCTACGCCGACCTGACCTTCGACGGCTATCAGGCCCCCAGCTTTTTGCAGGCCAAAGGCGCCAAGGACGTGGGAGTGGAATTTTTCTCCCTTTCCAAGAGCTATTCCATGGCCGGCTGGCGCGTTGGGTTCTGCGCGGGCAACCGGGACATGGTCCAGGCCCTGACCCGGATCAAAAGCTACTTGGACTACGGCATGTTCCAGCCCGTTCAGATCGCGGCGATCATCGCCCTGAACGGTCCTCAGGACTGCGTCCAGGAAATCGTGGGCACCTACAAGGATCGCCGGGACGCATTGATCGAAGGCCTGCACCGCATCGGCTGGGACGTTCCCTCGCCCAAGGGCACGATGTTCGTCTGGGCTCAGATTCCCGAAGAATTTCGAAGCATGGGTTCGGTGGAGTTTTCCAAGCTGCTCCTGCGGGAAGGCAAGGTGGCCGTGTCTCCGGGCCTCGGTTTCGGAAACTACGGCGACGACCACGTCCGCTTTGCCCTGGTGGAAAACCGTCACCGCATCAATCAAGCAATTCGCGGATTGCGAAAAGTCATCTCGGGGGAATCATGTCCGGAGACCTGATCCGCCTGGGACTGGCCGGGCTTGGCACCGTGGGCACGGGGCTGGCCAAAATCCTGGCTTCCAACGCGGACTGGATCGAGCGGCGGCTGGGCCGTCGCGTGACGATCAAGACCGCTCTGGTCCGCGACCCATCCAAACCCAGGGATGTTCCCGCGGACATGCCCATCCGGCTGACCTCCGACATCCAGGATTTGCTCGACGACCCGGAACTGGACGTCATAGTGGAACTCATGGGTGGCCAGGACACCGCCTACGAACTGATCACCAAATCCTTGCGTTCGGGTCGGCACGTGGTCACGGCCAACAAGGCCCTGCTGGCCGAACGGGGCAACGAACTTTTCGCCCTGGCAGCGGAAAAGGGCGTGGGTCTGGGCTTCGAGGCGAGTATTGCCGGGGGCATTCCCATCGTCCAAACCCTCAAGGAGGGATTGGCCGGCAATCGGATCAAGGTGCTCACCGGCATACTCAACGGCACGGCCAATTTCATCCTTTCGGAAATGACCTCCCGGGGGCTGGACTTCCAGACCGCCCTGCGCCAGGCCCAGGTCAAGGGCTATGCCGAGGCCGACCCCACTCTGGACATCGAGGGCATGGACGCGGCCCACAAGCTGATTCTGCTGATCCGGTTGGCCCACGGTCAGGACTATCCTCTGACCAGTCTGCCGGTCACGGGCATCACCCACGTGGATCCTCAGGACATCGCCTTTGCCGAGGAATTCGGCTACCGAATCAAGCTCATCGCCCAGGTCCGGGAGTCCGACGGCCTGCTGGACGCAGGGGTGTTCACGGCCCTGGTCCGGAGGGAGGCCATTCTGGGCAAGGTGGACGGCCCGTTCAACGCCATCCTCCTGGACGGCGATGCGGTGGGGCCGATCATGCTCTACGGCCAGGGCGCCGGAGACCTGCCCACGGGCAGCGCCGTGCTCGCGGACATCATGAACCTGGTTCGTGGCGGGGAGGGGCCGGACAATACCGGTTTCCAGAACGCCACCCTGCCCCCGGCCCGCATTCTGTCCCCCGAACTGGTTCGTTCCCGGCACTATTTCCGATTTTCCGTCCAGGATCGCCCCGGCGTCCTGGCCAGCATTGCCGGGATGCTCGGACAACGCAACATCAGCATCGCCCAGGTGGTCCAGAAGGGGTCACCGACGGGACGCAGCGTCCCGGTGGTTATCATCACCCACAAGGCCCAGGCCCAGGACGTCCAGGCAGCTGTCGGCGAAATCGATCGGCAAAGCTTTATCACCGCCCCCACTGTGCATCACAGGATACTCCCCTCCCCGGCATGAACGCTGTTTGCCGCGATCGACCACGGTGCCACGGCATCATCCCGGCCCGCTTCGCCTCTACCCGCTTTCCGGGCAAGCCGCTGGCCGACATCCTGGGCAAGCCCATGATCTGGCACGTGTACCAGCGGGCCCGGGCCTGTCCGGATCTGTGCGGCGTGACCCTGGCCACGGACGACCAACGGATTTTGGAAGCGGCCCGAAAGTTGGACATCCCGGCGACCATGACCCGCGACGACCACCCCTGCGGCACTGACCGGGTCCTGGAGGCCGCTGAACGACTGGGGGTCGCCGCGGACGACGTGGTGGTGAACATCCAGGGCGACGAACCGGCCTTGCACCCAGAACTGCTGACCGTGCTGCTCAGCCCCTTCGACGACCCAACCGTCCAGGTGAGCACGCTGGCCAGACCGCTTACTCACAAAGAAGCCCAAAGTCCCGACGTAGTCAAAGTCGTCACCGACGCCCAAGACCGGGCACTCTACTTTTCCCGCGCCCTCATCCCTTATCCCAGGGAAGGCCCCGGCGACTTTTTGGGTCATATCGGACTGTACGCCTTCCGGATGCGCACCCTGCGCACCTTCGTCGGCCTCGGCCCGGGGAAGCTGGAACATATTGAAAAACTTGAACAACTACGGCTTCTGGAAGCAGGCATTCCCATCCGCGTTTTGCGCACGGAGCATTGCACCCATGGCGTGGACCGGCCCGAGGACGTCCCCAAGGTTTGCGTACTCCTTCGGGAACAAGGATTAGCCTGACTTTCGACCGCGATCATCACGACAACCCACATGAGGCACGACATGCGCGCGATATTAGCTCTTGAAGATGGCACTTGGTTCGCCGGACGCTCCTTTACCGGCGAAGGCGAAGCCGGCGGCGAGGTGATTTTCAACACCGGCATGACCGGATATCAGGAAGTGCTCACCGACCCCTCGTACATTGGTCAGATGGTCTGCATGACCTATCCGCTGATGGGCAACTACGGAGTCAACCCCGAGGACGTGGAGTCCGACCGGGTCCAGGTGGAGGCGATGATCGTCAAGGAGTGCTGCAAGCAACCCTCCAACTGGCGAGCCACCCAGACCCTGCCGGGCTATCTACGCGACGCCGGGGTGGTCGGTCTGGAAGGCATCGACACCCGGGCCCTGACCCGGCATCTGCGCATCCACGGAGCCAAGCGCGGCGTGATCTCCACCCGAAACGTCCCGGTCCAGGAACTGGTGGAACAGGCCCAGGCCCTGCCCTCCATGGAGGGCGCGAACCTGGTCCAGCGGGTCAACGTACCCGGCCCGTACGTCTGGGACGGTCAAAGGCCGAAACCGGTGAACATCGACCAGGGCTTTTCCTGGACCGACCGTGAATATGGCCGTGAATATGGTCGGGGATACCGGGTTGTGGTCTTTGATTTCGGCATCAAGTGGAGCATCCTGCGCATTCTCCGGGAAAAGGGACTGGACCTGCTAATGGTCCCGTCCACCTTCACGGCGGAGCAGGTCATGGCCCTGAAGCCGGACGCGGTGTTTCTGGGCAACGGACCGGGCGATCCGGCGGCGGTGACCGAGGCGGTGCGGACCGTCGCGGCGCTTACGGACAAGCTGCCCATGGCCGGAATCTGCCTGGGCCAGCAGATCATGGGCCTGGCCCTGGGCGGGACCACCTTCAAACTGAAATTCGGCCACCACGGCCTGAACCATCCGGTCAAGGAACTGGCCACGGGCCGGGTGGAGATTTCCTCCCAGAATCACGGTTTTTGCGTGGATTTCGGCCAGGCCGATTTTTACGAACCCACCCACGTCAATCTCAACGACAACACTCTGGAAGGCTTCCGGCACAAGACCAAGCCGCTGATGGCCGTCCAGCACCATCCTGAAGCCGGTCCCGGCCCCCACGACTGTCGCTCGTTCTTCGACCGCTTCATCTCCATGTTGGACGACGTAGTCGGCAAACGATAGGAGAGCCTCCATGTCCACGGAATTGATCAAGGCCCGCTCAGCGCTGGCGGGCATCAACACTCTGCTCAAGCAGCAAAAGGTCCTGCCCGCGGTCCTGGCGTTGCACGACGCCCTGGGCCTGATCATCCGCACGCCTTTGATGAAAAGCGAACGCGCGGATTTTGAGCGTTCCCTGGAAAACGCCGTTTTTCGGCTCAACGGCGACGCCAATCTACGCAAAATCTACCCGATCCTGCTCCAATACACTCCCGGCGAGGAAGCCGCGCTTCAGGGCATGCTTCGGGAGTTGCTGAACGAACTGCAGGAAAGCGCGGTCCAGGACGCCAAAAAAATGCTGGCCGAACAGGAGCGCCGCAAACAGGAGGGCTTTGCCAAAGGCCGGCAATTGATCCTGGAAGGCCAATACGATCCCGCGGGCCAGTTCTTCGACAAGATGCTCAAGTATTTTCACGACGATCAAGAACTACGGGTGGACATCGGCGAACTGTTCCTTGAGGCTGGCCAGTTCGACCAGGCCTTCACCTATCTGCTCGAATCCATGCGGAACAACCCGGAATCCGTCCACCTGCTGAACCGCATCGGCATGGGCCTGCGCAAGCTGGGCAAGTTCGAGGAGGCGGAACAATGCTTCCTGCAGGCCCTGAAGCTGTCCACGGACGACGAACGGCTCTATTTCAACCTTGGGCGCGTCTATGTCGACCGTGCCCAATGGGATAAGGCCGAGCAAGCCGCTTCCAAGGCCATGGCCCTCAACCCCGACCTGGAGCAGGCCAAAAAAATGCGGGATTTCGCCCAACGCAAACGAAAGGGCTGATCATTTTCCCCATGCGTTGACAATTGTCCTCAAAACTCTCTATCAATCCGAGTTTTGTCTCGGCCCGATCCCGTACACCCCATTTCGCCAAAGGACGACGTTCCATGTCCACTTCCATCGATACCGCCGTCTTCGTCCCCAGCCCCTCCCGCGCTTCGGCCTGTCTCGACTGGCTGCAGATGCTCACCGGCGCTGGCCTGATCCTGTTCATGTGGGCGCACATGCTTCTGGTGGCCAGCGTGATCATCGGTCCGGGTGTGATGAACGCCATTGCCCATTTTTTCGAGGCCACATACATGGCCCAAGTGGGCGGTCCGCTGATTGGCCTTGTTTTTCTCCTGCACTTTGTTCTGGCGGCCCGTAAGATCCCCTTCCGGGCCGAACAGCAGTCCAAAATCTGGAAGCACTCCCGGATGCTGGCCCACAAGGACACCTGGCTCTGGCTCGTCCAGGTGGTCACGGCCATGATCATCCTGATCATGGGGGCTATCCACATGTGGGTGGTGCTTACGGACCTGCCCATCACCGCGGAGAAAAGCGCGGCCCGGATTCAGGACGGTTTCTGGATGGGCTTCTACCTCGTCCTGCTGCCCCTGGTAGAGCTGCACGTGGGCGTGGGCCTGTACCGGATCGCCGTGAAATGGGGATTCGTGGGTCGGGCTGATCGCCCCAGAATGCAGCGTGTCGAGTACATCGTCACCGGAGGGTTCATCTTCATCGGCCTGATTGCCCTGCTCCGGTTTTATTTTCTCACGATATAAAGGAAAGACCATATGCAGACCTTCCAAACCGACCTTCTGTGCATCGGTGCCGGACTTGCCGGTGAACGCGTGGCCATCGAAGCCGCGGCCGCCGGGTTCGACGTCACGTGCCTGAGCCTTGTCCCGGCCCGCCGCTCCCACTCCTCCGCGGCCCAGGGTGGCATGCAGGCGGCCCTGGGCAACTGTGCCATGGGCGAGGGTGACTCGCCGGACGTTCATTTCGAGGACACGGTTAAAGGTTCGGACTGGGGTTGCGACCAGGAAGTGGCCCGGCTGTTCTGCGACAACGCGCCCATTGCCATGCGCCAGTTGGCGGCCTGGGGCGTACCCTGGAACCGGGTCGTGCCGGGCAAGTCCACCTATTTCAAGGGCGGCAAGCTGTTCGAAAAGGAAGAAAAGCAGGAGAAGGAGGGGTTAATCACTGCCCGGGCCTTCGGCGGCACGGCTAAATGGCGGACCTGCTACACTTCCGACGGTACGGGCCATACCGTGCTCTACACCATGGACAATCGGGCCGTGCAGCTGGGCGTCGTGGTCCATGACAAGGTCGAGGCCCTCAGCCTGATCCACGACGGAGAAAACTGCCTGGGCGCGGTGGTCCGCTGCCTGAAGACCGGCGAGCTGCGCGTCTATCTGGCCCGGGTCACGCTCATCGCCACCGGTGGATTCGGCCGAATCTACCGAGAATCCACCAACGCCGTGATCAACGACGGCGGCGGCCTGATCATCGCCCTGGACACCGGAGTCGTCCCCCTGGGCAACATGGAGGCGGTCCAGTTCCATCCCACGGGCATCGTGCCCACGGACATCCTGGTCACCGAAGGCTGCCGCGGCGACGGCGGGACCCTGCTGGACAAGAACGAGCACCGCTTCATGCCCGACTACGAGCCGGACAAGTCGGAACTGGCCTCACGGGACGTGGTCTCCCGCTGGATGACCCACCACATGCGTCAAGGCCTGGGCGTTCCCAGCCCCTACGGCGACCACCTCTGGCTGGACATCCGCCATCTTGGCTGCCAGCACCTGGCTACCAAGCTGCGGGAAGTGGATGAAATCTGCAAAAATTTTCTGGGTATCGATCCCTCCAAAAACCTGATCCCGGTCCGCCCCACCCAGCACTACAGCATGGGCGGCGTGCGCACGGACAAGGACGGTCTGGCCTACGGTCTGAAAGGCCTGTTCTCCGCCGGAGAGGCGGCCTGTTGGGACATGCACGGCTTCAATCGCCTGGGCGGCAACTCCTTGGCCGAAACCGTGGTCGCCGGAATGATCGTCGGCGCAAAGGTCGTGGACTATCTCCGAGACCATCAGGTTTCCTATCCCACCGGCCTGATCCGGGATTTTGCCGCCAACCAGCAAGATCGGATCAAACGCTTGATCTCCAAGGCCGACGGCAAGGAAAACGTCTTCACCGTGCGCAACGCCATGTACGACGCTCTGATGCACGGCGCGGGCATCTTCCGCAACGGCAAGGATCTGGAAGCCTGCGTCCAAACCCTCCAGGAAGTCCATGAGCGGACCAACAAGATCGGTCTTCGCTCCAACGGTCGGGGCGCGAACCCGGAACTGGCGCTGGCCCTGCGCCTGCCGGGCATGGTCCGCCTAGCCCTGTGCGTGGCCCAGGGCGCCCTGCAACGCACGGAAAGCCGGGGCAGCCATGCCCGGGAAGACTACCCGGAGCGCAACGACCGCGACTGGCTGGTGCGCACCCTGGCCACCTGGCAACCCGGCGCGCCCCTACCGACCCTGAACTATGAACCGGTCTCCCAAGTCTGGTCCATCCCCCCGGGCGAACGCGGCTACGGCGGCGGCAAGATCATCCCGGCGGACCCCAAGGAATAGCAGTCCGTTGAAAAACTCCCAATTGCTGCGTCGCTGCAAAAAGTTCAAACTCTCACGTATGAATAAATACGCTTCGACCTTGAACTTTTTTCGCTCCTTGCACTTGGGGTTTTTGAACGGACTGATGGATAAGGACTTTTTCAACACTCAGCTAGGCTGAAAATCGCTTCTCAACAACGCCCAAGGCCGCATCCATACTTTCATCACGTAAAACGAGGAACCGCATGGCCAGGAATCTGACCTTCTCCATCTTCCGTTACAATCCCCAGGACCCGGTTTCCGTGCCGCACACGGACACCTTTGTCCTGGACGAGACCAATCACATGACTCTGTTCATCGCCCTGAACAGAATCCGTGAAGAACAAGACCCCGGCCTGCAGTTTGATTTCTGTTGCCGGGCCGGAATCTGCGGGGCCTGCGCCATGGTCGTCAATGGTCGCCCAGGTTTGGCCTGTCATACCAAGACCAAGGATCTCCCGGATGCCATCACCTTGATGCCTCTGCCTTTTTTCACCCTGGTGGGCGATCTGTCCGTGGACACCGGAACGTGGTTTCGGAACATGGCTCAGCGGGTCCGCTCCTGGGTGCATACGGACAAGGAATTCGACCCCAAGGCCTTGGAAGAACGCATGGACAACGCCGTGGCCGAGGAAATCTACGAACTGGAACGCTGCATCGAGTGCGGCTGCTGCGTGGCCGCCTGCGGCACCGCGATCATGCGTCCCGACTTTCTGGGCGCCGCCGGGCTGAACCGCCTGGCCCGCTTTGTTCTCGACCCGCGGGACAAGCGCACGGAACAGGACTATTTCGACATTGTGGGCAACGACCAGGGTATTTTCGGCTGCATGGGCCTGCTGGCCTGCGAGGACGTCTGCCCCAAGCACCTGCCATTGCAGGACCAGTTGGGTATGCTGCGCTGGAAGATGGGTTGGGCCGGGATAATGAATCTGTTGCCGTGGAAAAGGAAATAAGGAGACAGCCGTGCGTACCGTCAAATCATCCGACATCGCGGACCGGGTCGCGGAAATGGTGGTCCGGGCCAACCGCATTCTGCCTCCGGACGTCCTGACCGCCATCAGCCAGGCCAAGGAGCAGGAAAGCTCCCCTGCGGGGCGTGAAATCCTCGGACAGCTCGAGGAAAACGCGGCCCTGGCCAGGGAAAGCGGCCTGCCGCTTTGCCAGGACACGGGCATGGCCGTCTTTTTCGTGGAACTGGGCGAACAGTGCCGTGTGGACGGCGCGAGCCTGCGCGAGGCCATTACCCAAGGCATGGTTCGCGGCTACCAGGACGGCCTGCTGCGCAAATCCATGTGCCACCCCCTGACCCGCAAGAACACCGGCGACAATACCCCCGCCGTGATTCATGTGGATATCGTGGAGGGGGACGGCCTGAAAATTTCCTTCATGGCCAAGGGCGGGGGCAGTGAAAACATGTCCCGGGTGACCATGCTCTCCCCGGCCCAGGGTTGGAAAGGCATCAAGGACTTCGTCCTGGGCCGTGTGGCCGAGGCCGGTCCCAACCCCTGCCCGCCGACCATGCTCGGCATCGGCATCGGCGGCTCCTTCGAGCTAGCCCCCAAGCTGGCCAAGCAAGCCTTGCTCCGCCCTCTGAACCAGCTCCATCCGGATCCGGAAATCGCCCGAATGGAACAGGAACTGTTGGACGAGATCAACACCCTGGGCATCGGCCCCATGGGCCTGGGCGGGGACACCACCTGCCTGGGAGTGCGCATCAGCATGGCCCCCTGCCATATCGCCAGCCTGCCCCTGGCCGTGAACGTTCAATGTCATTCCGCACGCCACGAGGAGGTGGAACTGTGAGCAAGGAATATCGATTGCAGGCCCCTCTACGCGACGAGGACGTGATCCAACTCAAGGTAGGGGATCGGGTGCTGCTTTCCGGCATTATCTACACGGCCCGGGACGCGGCGCACAAAAAAATTATCCAGGCCCTGGAAAGCGGATCGGAGCTGCCCTTCCCCCTCAAGGGCGCGGTCATCTATTACGTCGGCCCATCCCCGGCCCCGGAAGGCCGACCCATCGGCTCCGCCGGTCCCACCACCAGCTACCGCATGGACAGCTATACGCCCCGGCTGCACAGCCTCGGGGTCAAGGCGACCATCGGCAAGGGCAAACGCGGTCAGGACGTCAAAGACGCCCTGGTCCGTCACAACGCGGTCTACTTCGGGGCCACCGGCGGAGCCGGGGCCCTGCTCTCCCAACGTATTGAATCCTCCAAGATAATCGCCTTCGAAGACCTCGGCCCGGAAGCCGTCCGCGAACTGGTGGTTCGGGACTTTCCATTGCTGGTGGTCAACGACGCCTTTGGCGGCGAACTCTACGCCAAGCCGAACCTGCCCGACTAACCTTTCATCATTCGGAGGGTCGCCCATGGACGTCAAAAAAGAGGTCCACGCCGGACTCTCATTCCAGCCATGCGCACCCTGGTCATGAATCTGACCCGCTTCGGCGACCTGTTGCAGACGCAGCCGGTCATTGCCGGGTTGCGGGACCAAGGGCGTTCCGCGGCCCTGATCTGTCTGGACAACTTTGCCGGGGCGACTCAGTTTTTGCCGGATGCGGAAGAGGTCTTCGCCCTGCCCGGGGCCGGCCTACTGGCGGACCTGGACCGCAGCTGGCCCACGGCCCTGGAGCGCCTCGCCGCCTGGAAACGGACGGTTGTCGGAGATCATTCCGCGTCGCCGCTGCTGAACCTGACTCCTGTCCAAAGCGCTCGCCTGCTGGCCCGAGTCCTGACCACAGCTCCAGTCTCCGGCTTCGGCCTGGATGACCAAGGCTTCGGATACTACGGCAACGCCTGGGCCGCTTTTTTGCAAACTTCCACCATGAACCGGGGATGCAGCCCATTCAACCTGGTGGACCTGATGCTGCGCGGGGCGGATTTGCCAATATCAGGCCGCGACCTGGAGTTGGCCCGCCCTGACCAGGATGTCCTGGATCACCTCCAAGCCATGCTGGAGGGGGCCGCTTCGACCACCGCCGCTTCCTCCCGCCGGGGCTACGTGGCCCTGCAACTCGGGGCCAGCGAGCCGCGCAGGCAGTGGCCGGAGGAATATTTTGCCCAGCTCGGCGGTTTGCTCTGGGAGCGGTTTGGACTCTGCCCGGTGCTCCTGGGCACGGCAGCGGAGCGTCGTCTTGTGGACGGTTACGCGGCCAAGACGTCCGCCCCGTTCATCGACCTAACCGGCCGAACCAGCCTGCCCGAACTGGCCGCGGCCCTGTGTCACGCCGATCTGCTGGTGACCAACGACACCGGCACCATGCATTTGGCCGCTGGTCTTGGCCGCCCCGTGGCCGCCATTTTCCTGGCCACGGCCCAACCTTGGGACACCGGGCCGTACCAAGAAAACAGCCTTTGCCTGGAACCGAACCTGGACTGCCACCCCTGCGCCTTCGGTACAACCTGTGACCGCCAGGAAGAATGCCGCCACGCCATCACTCCGGAACAAGCCTTTGAGCTCATCCGCGCCCATCTCCTGCCCCAATCAGATGAGGACCAACCAGCCACGGCTCATCCGAAATCCGTCCGAGCCTGGAAAACCTGTCGGGACGCACACGTTTTTTTGGATTTAACGGCACTCACCGGCCAGGAAACAGACCCGCGCACCCAATGGATCCGCATCCAGCGACACTATTATCGTCAATTTCTTGACCAACAGTCCGACATTCGCCCCCCCGACCACCTTGTTTCCCTGCCCTCCGAAGCCCGGGCCCAAATTCTGGCCTCCCTGGAACAGGCCGTGGCCATGTTGCGTATTCTGGAAAGCCAGGCCCAGGTGCTGGCCACGGCCCCCCTGCCCAAGATCAAGCAAAAATTCATGGCCTATTGGGAACGCCTTCAAGCCCACTGGCAAGCAGACCCGTTCTTTGCGGTCCTGGGCCGATTATGGCTGACGGAGTCACAGGATCAAGGCCGGGACATCGCCCAGATCCTCCGGCTCACACGCCGCTACCTGACCCTGACTTTGGCCTGGAAGGATGCCTTCGACCGTCAATAACTCTCGGCACGAATCTTGAATTGGAGTGAGAAATCCCTACCCACCTTCAAGGAGGTTCCTGCGATGATTATTATCGACGGTCAAAAATCTGATTTCAACATCACAAATTTTACCAATCTGGATGAACTGCTCATCGGTCTGATGAGCATGAAGCACCTGGACAATCGGATCGTAACCGACGTGCTCGTCAACGACGAGGCGTTCTCGGAGATCTATCCCCATCAGGCCGAAGACGTGGATTGCCGAGACATTCAGAAGGTTGAGATCAAGACCATGGGCGTCCCGGAGATGGGCGTGAACATCGCCCGCGAACTTTACAAGGTCATTCGCCTGATGAGCGATGGCTCCAAGCAAGTCGCCGACCTCTTTCGCCGGGCCGACGACGCCGAAGCCCTGGAAATGTACCAGGACCTTCTGGACGTAACCCGCGATTTCCTGGGAATGATCGGCGCGTTGCGCGACGAGTTCGCCCTTTCGGCCAACCCGCAGTTCGAGGACGCGATCAACGAGCTTTCCGAGCTGTTCACTGAAATGCTGGAAGTCCAGGAAAACGAAGACTGGATTCTTCTCTCCGACCTGCTGGAATACGAATTTCATCCGCTGGTGGAACGCTGGAAAAGCATCGTGGCCCAACTCCGGGAAGACGTCCGCAAGTCCATTCGAGAGGGTTAAAATGCATACTTCTGAAGTTGAATCCTATCTGGACGAGGCTCTGGACCTCGGACGAATCGAGCTACACATGCTCACCGAGGGCAATATCGAACAGGCCGAGGCCCTGGCCAATGACCGGGGCCGACTCCTGGACATGGCCTGGAACGGTCGTGGACGGATATCCCAGGATACCTTCCTGAACAAGATGGAAAAGTTGCAGGCCGTGCATAACCAAGTCAGCGCCGAGGCTAGGCGACTGCACAAGCTGCTCAAGGACGACCTGCTCCGCACCCGCCGCCAAAGCCAGGGATATTCCGGATATCGCAACAGCATGCCCACCGCGGCGTCGGAGGCCAAGTTCGTTCAGATGAAGGGGTAATTGGAAGCAGCCCCGGACTTACGAAAAGTTTCGAGGGCAAAGAAGTCTGGATTCCCGCATGCGCGGGAGAAACGCCTTCAGTGGCCCCCTTGCCGATCGGGCGAGAATCCAGAACCTCCAAAAACCGAAAGAACTTTTCGATCTCACGGGCACGGTATTCTTCCGTTCACAGTGCAAAGGCTCTGCAAAAACTCATTTTTCAGCGTACGCCTGAACCGTGTTGCGCAGCAGTTGGGCGATGGTCATCGGGCCGATCCCGCCGGGAACCGGGGTGATCGCGGCGACTTGGTCGCGCAACGCGTCGAAATCCGCGTCACCGACCAGCCCTTGATCCGTGCGGTTGATCCCCACGTCCACCACCACGGCTCCGGGGGCGACCATGTCCGCGGTGGCGAATCGGGGCCGACCCACGGCCAGAAACAAAAAATCCGCCCTGCGCATTTCACCCGCCAGATCAGGCGTCCGGGAGTGACACAAGGTCACTGTGGCGTTGCCCTGGGCATGAGGCTGAGCCAGCAGCAAGGCCAGCGGCTTGCCCACGATGTTGCTGCGGCCCACGACCACGGCTTTTTTCCCGGCTACGCTAAGGTCATACCGGGCCAGCAGCTCCAGAACCCCGGCGGGCGTGCAGGGTCGCAGTCCCGGAAGACCCAGGGTCAGTCGGCCCATATTCTCTGGGTGAAACCCGTCCACGTCCTTCTTCGGGTCGATCAGCTCCAGACAGCGTTGGGCTTCCAGCCTTCGCGGCAACGGCAGTTGAAGCAGGATGCCGTGGATGGTCCGGTCTGCGTTCAGATCACGAATCAGCCCTTCCAGGTGATCCTGGGTCACGTCCCCGGGCAGGCGCAGACTTCGGGAAACAATCCCCACCTCGGCGCAGGCCCGTTCCTTATTGCGCACATAGACCTGGGAGGCCGGGTCGTCGCCCACCAGGATCACGGCCAAACCCGGAGATAAACCGCGGGAAGCGGCCAGATCGGCCACTTCCCGCCGCAATTCCTCACGCATGGCCGCAGCCGTGCGCTTGCCGTCCAGAATCACTGCGCTCACGCGTCGCCCTCTTCCGATTCAACGTCCAGCCACTGGGCGATCATGCTCGGGCCGAAGTACGCGCCCTGTTCTTCCAGCACCTCTTCGATGCGCAGCAACTGGTTGTACTTGGCCAGCCTGTCAGAGCGGCACAGGGAGCCTGTCTTGATCTGACCGGAATTCAAGCCCACGGCCAAATCGGCGATAAAGGCGTCCTCGGTTTCCCCGGAGCGGTGGGAAATGACCGTGCCGTAGGAAGCCGACTTGGCCAGTTCAATGGTGTCCAGGGTCTCGGTGACCGTGCCGATCTGGTTCAGCTTGATCAGGATGGCGTTGGCGATGCCTTCCTGAATGCCCTCGGCCAGGATATCCGGATTGGTCACGAAGATGTCGTCGCCCACGATTTGGATTCGATCCTCAAAGGCCAGGGTCATCTTCCGCCAGCCGTCCCAGTCGCCCTCTGCATGGCCGTCTTCGATGGAGATCAAAGGAAATTCCTGAGTAAACTGACTGTAGTAGTCGATCAATTCTTCCGAGGACAATCGCAGATTCTCCCCGCTGAGCACGTACTTGCCGTCCTTGTAGAACTCCGAGGCCGCGGAGTCGATGGCCAGGGCGATCTCCACGCCCGGCTGGTACCCGGCGGCATCGATGGCCCGCATGATGTACTGGAAGGCTTCCTTGTGGCTCTTGAGATTCGGTGCGAAACCGCCCTCGTCGCCCACCGAGGTGATGTGCTTGTCCTTGGTCAGGATGCCCTTCAGGGCATGAAAGGTTTCCGCGCCCATGCGCAGGGCTTCGGAAAAGGACTCGGCTCCCAGGGGCAAAATCATGAATTCCTGGATGTCCAGGTTGTTGGGCGCGTGGGCTCCGCCGTTCATGATGTTCATCATCGGCACCGGCAGAATTTTGGCGTTCACCCCGCCCAGGTACTGAAACAGAGGCAGACCCAGATAATTGGCCGCGGCCCGGGCTGTGGCCATGGACACGCCCAGCAGGGCATTGGCCCCCAGCCGGGATTTATTCTCCGTGCCATCCAGATCCAACAGGGCCTGATCTACCCTGAGCTGGCTCAAGGCATCCAGACCGATCACCGAGTCCGCGATTTCCTCACGCACGTGCTCCACCGCGGTCATTACGCCCTTGCCGCCGTAGCGGCGCGGGTCGTTGTCGCGCATCTCCAAGGCTTCCCTGGTACCGGTGGAAGCTCCGGAAGGCACGGCCGAACGCCCGGTGGCACCGGACTCCAGGGAGACTTCCACCTCCACCGTGGGGTTTCCGCGAGAATCAAGAATTTCCCTGGCCCAAACGCCGACAATGGTGCTACTCATACAAATACTCCTTTTCGTAACATGTGTGCATTATCCAAAGAGGTCTTCATCAGTCCTCGCATCAACAAGTCCGGTTGGTAGTGATCGATCCCGGAACAAACCTCCACCAGCGCCTTTGCCGGCCCGCCGGTGACCACCACCTCCACGGGCGACGCCAGTTGGGCCTTCAAGCGGACGCAGAGCCCCTCCACCATGGCTGCGAACCCGAAAACCATCCCGTTGCGCAAACTTTCCGCGGTGCTCTGGCCAATGCGCGGGCCGTGCCGGACGTCGTCCAGGGCGATGGTCGGCAACTTGGCGGTTTTCGAAGCCAGGGCCGCAGCCGAGGAATACAGCCCGGGACAGATCAACCCACCTAAATAGGCGCTATCCTGAATGCAGTCAAAGGTCGTGGCCGTGCCGAAGTCCACCACGATCAACGAACGGCTGGAAAAAAGCGAACGGGCCGCGTACCCGGCCACCAGCCGGTCCGCGCCCACCTCGTGGGGCCGGGCATAACGGTTTTCCAGGGGCAAAGGTAGGTCCTCGGGCACGAAGAACACCGGGCAGCCGCAGAACCGCTCCCCGGCGGCCCGAACCAACTCGCCCACCGGCGGAACCACGGAACAGACCACCCACCCCGATACGTCCCCCGAGCGCAACCCGTGCAGCCCAAGAATCTGCACGATCCGCAACCCCCAGGCGTCGGCCGTGGAGTCACGACTGGTGGGTAGGCTGTAAGTCCCAAGGATCGTATCGTCGCGCACCACGCCGATCTTGGTGTTCGTGTTGCCGATGTCCAGCAAAAGCAGATGAGGCATGGGGAAAGAGGGCGGGATTGATGGTTGCGGAAGAAAAATCAATGAATGAAAAGCTGGGAAATGACAAGGGGCGGCTCGCCTCGGACACGCCAAAACAAAGTGGCCTCGACACGAAACCGTGCCGAGGCCGCTGGTTCATGAATCCCGATTGTCGGGCCTCACGTTTATTGTGCGCGACGGTTCAGATCCCAGACCAGATCCGCTTCCGGAAGCAACGGGAGATACCCCAACCATTTGTGGGAATCTAGGTGCTCCTGGCTTTGTTGCAACTTGCGGCTATGCTCCTTGATCGGCGGGACGATGTCCTTGATGTCGCCTTCCAGGTTCCGAGCTATGCCGTAGTTGGTGGCCTGCATGGCGTAGTTCACGGCCTGTTGACTGGCCTGCTGCGAACGGGCCAGGGTTTCCAGGGCCTTGGCCGGGTTATGAAAGCCGGCGCTGTTTTCCGCGGAGACCCAGTCCCAGAACATGCCGCCCTTGCGGACTCGCTCGCGAGCCTGGATCATCAATTGGTCGAAATCCGGCCGCTTGAAGCCTTCGTATTCACTGGCCAAGCGCACGGCTTCGTGGGCTTTCACCGAAAATTCCTGAGCAGCCAGCAGTTGATCCCAAGTCCGCTTCTGGGTGTAGATCACCCGTTCCTTCAGGTACTCTGGGGATTTATCCGCATGGCACTGACCGCAGGCGCTCTTGATCATTTCCGGAGATTTCAGTGGGGAGGTCCAGCGGTGCGAGGAAATCTTCTTCTTCCCGTCCAGTCGACGATAATTCATGTGGCAGTCGGCACAGGCCACGCCGGCCGCCCCATGCGGGCCGTCATACCAATTTTCGTACTCGGGGTGCTGGATCTTGATCATTGGCGTGTCGGAAACCGTGTGGGTCCAGTCGATGAAATGGCCTTCAAACCCTTCGCGGGTCGTAGAGCCGTGATCCTTGTAGTATTCGTAGACATTCTCCGGATCCATGCCCAGGTCCCAAGGAAAGATCGGCTTGGCCGGAGCACCGAACTTCTTGTCCTGGAAATAGTATTCCACGTGACACTGGGCGCAGACCAGGGAACGCATCTCGTTGCGTGAGGCTTCCCGCCAATCCTTGCCCTGGCGCTTCAGGGCCTCGTCCAACGGGACGCTGGTGATCCGTAGGTCCATGTTTTCCGGATCGTGGCAGGTGGCGCAACCGATGGTATGGTCGTCCATGTCCACTTCCTCGCGAAACTGGTGGAATTCCATGGCCCAAAAATCGTCGCCGTACTCGGGAATCCACTCCACCATTTTGGTGGTCTTGCAGTTGTAGCAGGTGGACGGCAGCCCGGCTTGCTCGCTGTAGCGGTTGATCCGGTCGATGTCCAAAACGTCGTGCAAGGCGTAGGTATGCCCGCGGGCCCGATTGTATTCGTAGCTGAAGGGATAGCCCATCCAAAGGTTTTTCAGATAGGGCTGACAGTATTTCCAGCCTTTGGGCGGATCCTCGCACAAGTGTTTTTCATGGGGGATCGAGCCGGAATACTCGGTCATCTGGCTATCGTCGTTGTTTTCCAGAAACGTCCGGTAATGAACGGGGAAAAACTCTTCAAACGCGCTGTTCTTGATTTCCGTGGCCGCCAGCGTGGTCGTGTAAGACGGCGTGACCGGCTCAGACACCTCGGTACAGCTCACCAGAACCAAGACTCCAAGGACCACGGCCGCGCAACAGGCTGCGACAAGCATTTTATTCATCTGCCACCCTCCTTTCGGAAATCGGTAGTTTGGACATGTGCGGCACGGAGCGATGACAGTCCGTGCAGTACGGCTTGGCTTCGACCATCTTCTCGGAAACGTTCAAAATCGTCATGGAGTGACACCGGATGCAGCTGTCGTTGACCACGTCCTTGGTTTTGTCCGTTGTGTGGATGACGTCGAAAACATCTCCCAACGTGTTTTGATAAAAATCCTTGGTCCCAGCTCTGGCCTTGAATACAATCTTGGACACCCCCGTCTCCGGGGCATGGCATTCGTTGCAGGCCAGGTTGGCGTGGGGCGAGACTTGATGCGTCCGAACGGCCTCGTACATCACGTGGCAACCGCCGCAGAACTCCGGCTGATCCGTGACCTTCATGGAAAAGGCCATACCGGCATACAGCCCGGCACCGACGAGCAGCAGCACGAGTACGGCCACCTTCCCTCTACCGGGGGGTTGTACCATGATCCACCTCCAAGGATGACGGGTGAAATGATTCTCATGCCTATTGACAAAAGCAGACGACTCAATTTCAGTTTATTCAATACTAAGCATGAAACAAAAATGTAGGTCAAGGAGAAATTTAGTATCGAAAATTTGGTACAAACCATTTTACCCTCTATTTCACTCGGCCATTTTTCTCGTTGGATATTTTGACAAACTTCCTCTGGTCCTGGGGAGCCAGGGGCACCCGCCGGGCTTGTTAGGCGCGCCGATCTTCGGCAAAGTAGCAAGCGAACGTATTGGCTTACATACTGGCACATGCTCCCCAGCGCACCGTCTTTCCAGACTTTTTCAAAGCCAGGAGAAATCACCATGTACCGTCCGTTGCCCACCCCGGATGAAATGGCCCTTTGGGACGCCGCGGCCCAGCGCGACTACGGCTTGTTGCAGGAACTGCTCATGGAAAACGCCGCCCGAGAGGCCTTGGGCGTGCTGCTCCAAGAATACGGACCGGTGGAGGGAAAACAGGTCGTACTGTTGGCCGGTCCGGGCAACAACGGCGGAGACGCTTTTGCCCTGGCCCGGCATCTGGCAGACCGCGGCGCCCGGGTCAGCACGTTTCACGTCAAGCCGCCCGAGGCCTATACCGGCGCGTCGGCCTACCACCTGGACCTGCTGAACAAACTGCGCCTGCCCTTGGTCCCGTTGCCCGACGCCCACATCGACCATCTGCGCCGACCGGACATTCTGGTGGACGGCTTGTTGGGCACCGGTTTCCAGGGCGAACTTCGACCGGACTATCGGCAATGGGTCGAATACATCAACCGTCTGCCCAAAGAAGTCTTCGTCCTGTCCCTGGACATCCCCACGGGCCTGAACGGGCTGACCGGACGCCCCTCGCCGGTCGCGGTCCGGGCCTCGGCCACGGTCAGCTTCGAGGCAACCAAGCTCGGCGTGGCCTTGCCGGAAGCCACCCTGTTCGTGGGCCGGGAACACGCCCGTTCCATCGGGATTCCGTTTCGGATCAAACAGGCCCAGCCGCCGGGACAATTCCTGTTGGAGCCAAGCGTTATGAGCCTCCTCTCGCACTCGGACGATCTACTGCACAAGGGCACGGCCGGCCATGTGCTGGTGGTCGGAGGGTCTCCAGGGTTGACCGGGGCTCCCCTGCTTTCGGCTCTGGCCGCCCTGCGCTGCGGAGCCGGACTGTCCTCCGCGGCCTGTCCGGCTCAACTGGCGGGTGAAATCAAGGCCGGATGGCCCGAGGTGATGCTCCTGCCCCTGGGCTGCGGAACCTCCTGGAGCCGGGACTGTGTCGACGACCTGTCCGAAGCTCTAGCCCGCTTCAACTCGCTGATTCTCGGCCCGGGACTCGGACGCTCTCCGGAGGCGGCGGCCTTTTGCCAAGCCCTTTTAGCCCTCGACCTGCCTCCTCTGGTTGGCGACGCGGACTTCCTTTACGCTTTGGCCCAAAATCCGGACCTTTTTGCCCAACTTCCGCTGAACTCCATCCTCACCCCCCACCCTGGCGAAATGGCGATGCTCAGCGGGCTGACCATCGAGCAGATCCAGGCAAACCGAATTGAAACAGCTCGGGAGTACGCCCGGAAATGGAACGTCATCCTGGTGCTCAAGGGTGCCGGAACGGTCATTGCTTCCCGCGAAGGGGCCGTGTATGTATCACCATTTGCCTGCTCAAACTTGGCGGTGGGAGGTTCCGGCGACGTGCTTTGCGGCGTCCTGGGCGCCCTGCTGGCCGCCGGACTCGACCCGCTGTCCGCCGCCAACGCGGGCGTGTACTGGCACGGCTTGACGGGTATGGAATTGAGGAAACGCTTTCCCCGGCGAGGCAATCTGGCTCGGGAGATCGCGGATATGCTGCCACATGTAGTGGCCTGAACAATACGGAGCAGAGAGGAGGCGCACAGGATGCGGACAGCCAAGGACATCATGACCCGGGACGTGGTCACCGTTACGCCGGATACGGACGTCAGCGCAGCGGCCAAAATTCTTTTGGAAAAGGACTTCAACGGCCTGCCCGTGCTGGATGAGCAAGGCAAGCTGGTGGGCGTACTCTGCCAAAGCGATCTCGTGGTCCAACAACGTGAATTCCCCTTGCCCTCCTTTTTCACCCTGCTGGGCGGCTTCGTGGCCCTGACCTCCCTGAGCCAACTCCAGCGTGCCGTGGACAAAATGGCCGCCACCAAGGTCAGCCAGGCCATGACCCCCGATCCGGTCAGCGTCTCCCCGAATACGCCGGTCAACAAGCTGGCCGACCTGATGGCCGAAAAGAAATATCACACTATCCCGGTGCTGGAAGAAGAAAAACTGGTCGGCGTGGTGGGCAAGAAGGACATTCTTCGTCTTCTGGCCAGTTCTGAGGAATAACTCAATCAGATCCAAGCCAATCGTGTATCCCGCCTCAAACCGAGGCGCGCGCCCAATGCCTTCACCGTCAACTCCGCTTCATCTGTACCTCAAGGATAGCGACGCCACCATTGCCCTTGGCGTCAGCTTCGTCGAGGTCATGCGCGCCTTGGGCGTGTATCCGGCGCTCTTGCTGGACGGCGAGTTGGGGGCTGGGAAGACCACGTTCACCCGGGGCGCGGTTCAGGCCCTGCCCGGCGGAGATGAGGCCGAGGTGGCCAGCCCCAGCTTCAATTACCTGAACGTCTACCCCACCGAGCCGGAGACGTATCATTTCGACTTTTACCGACTGCAAGGCCGGGGGGTGGACGACGAATTATTCTGCGCCCTGCACGAACCGGCCCGGCTGATCATCGCGGAATGGACCGCGTATTGTCGGCCCGACGACCTGCCGGCGGACCATCTGGGCGTGCGGTTCAGCGTGGTCCCGGACGGTCGTCAAGCCGCGGTCCAGGCCCACGGAACCATGGCCGAGGCAGTGCTTCGGCGGTTGCGGGACCTGCTGCCCACGCATTATTTTTTTCACGACGCCCTGCAAGGAGGAGATCCGAGATGCGGATCGTAGTTCAAAAATTCGGCGGCACGTCCGTGGCCAACCTGGAGTGCATGCGCCAGGTCATGGCCAAAAACCAAAAAGTCCTGGACCAGGGGGCCAAGCTGGTCGTGGTTCTCTCGGCCATGGCTGGTGAAACCAACCGCCTACTGGGCATGGCCAAACAATGGAGCACCCGACCCGACCCCTGGGAGATGGACGCATTGGTGGCCACCGGAGAGCAGGTCTCCGTGGCTCTTTTCGCCATGCTGCTCAAGGATCACGGTATCCGGGCCCGGTCCGTGCTCGGCCATCAGGCTGAAATCCTGACCGACTGCTCCGCGGGTCGGGCCAGGATTCTAGGAATCAACACCGAGCGACTCATGGAACTGCTGGAAAAGCACGACGTCCTGGTGGTCGCGGGGTTTCAGGGCTGTGACATTCGCCAACGGATCACCACCTTGGGTCGGGGAGGCTCGGACACCTCGGCCGTGGCCATGGCCGCCGCGTTGCATGCTGATCTGTGTGAAATCTTCACGGACGTGGACGGCGTGTACACCACGGACCCGAACATCTGTCCCAAGGCCCGCAAGATCAACCGGATCACCTATGACGAGATGCTGGAAATGGCCAGCATGGGGGCCAAAGTGCTCCAAATCAGGTCCGTGCAATTCGCCAAAAAATATTCGGTCCCGGTGCATGTCCGTTCGACGTTTTCCGATGAACCGGGAACCATTGTCACCAAGGAGGAAGAAGGCATGGAAGAAGCGCTGGTGTCCAGCATCGCCTACGACAAGGATCAGGCCAGGGTCACCCTGATGGACGTGTACGACGAACCGGGCGTGGCGGCGACGATCTTCGCGCCCATTTCCGACGCGGACATCGTCGTGGACATGATCGTCCAGAACCCCAGCCGGGAAGGCCGCACGGACATGACCTTCACCGTGCCTCGGGGCGACCTGGACGGGACCATCCGCATCCTGGAGCGTCTGAAAACCGAGATCGGCGCCCCGGCCGTGGTATCCGATGCCCATGTCAGCAAGGTCTCCATCATCGGCGTGGGCATGCGCAACCACTCCGGCGTTGCGGCCATGGCCTTCACGGCATTAAAAAACGAAGGCATTAACATCCTGATGATCAGCACATCGGAAATCAAAATTTCCATCTTGTTGGACGAAAAATACACCGAGCTGGCCGTGCGCACCCTGCACGAGACCTTTGGCTTGGACAAAACGGAAGCCTCTCTTCACTGTGAGCAGACATGACCACCATCAGCATCTACGACACCACCTTGCGCGACGGGGCCCAGTCCGAGGACCTGCACCTCTCCACAGAGGACAAGATCCGCATCGCCCGGAAACTGGACGAGCTGGGCATTGCCTACATTGAAGGCGGCTGGCCCGTATCCAACCCTACGGATCTGCTTTTTTTCAAGGACATCAAGAATTACGACCTGAAAACCGCCCGGGTGGCCTGTTTCGGCAGCACCCATAACCCCAAGGGCACTCCGGGCAATGACCCCAATCTGAAGGCCGTGCTCCAGGCGCGGACCGAGGTGGTCACCCTGTTCGGCAAGACTTGGGACATCCACGTCCAGGAGGCCCTGCGCACCACTCTGGAGCACAACCTGGAAATCATCGCCGGCTCGCTGGCTCATGTCCGCCCGGAGGTCAAGGAGCTGTTTTTCGATGCCGAACACTTCTTCGACGGCTTCAAGGCCCAACCCGAGTACGCGCTGCATTGCCTGCGCAAGGCCTGGGAGGCCGGTGCGGACATCCTGGTGCTCTGCGACACCAACGGCGGTTGCCTGCCCCAGGAAATTGGGGAAATCGTGACACGGGTCCAAGAGGCCCTGCCCGAGGCCAAGCTGGGCATCCACACCCACAACGATTCCGAAACCGCGGTGGCCAGCTCGCTGATCGCCGTGAGCAATGGCGCGGTTCAGGTCCAGGGAACCATCAACGGTTACGGAGAACGCTGCGGCAACGCCAATCTCTGTTCCGTGATTCCCAACCTGGAACTGAAGATGGGCTGCGTTTGCCTGCCCGAAGGGCACTTGGCACAACTCACGGCCACTGCCCATTTCGTCTCCGAAGTGGCCAACCTGAAGCCTTTTTTGCGCCAGCCCTTCGTGGGCAATTCCGCCTTTGCCCATAAGGGCGGCATCCATGTCAGCGCGGTGACCCGCAACCCCATGACCTACGAGCACATCCAGCCGGAACTGGTGGGCAACAAACAGCGCATCCTGCTCTCGGACTTGGCCGGACGTAGCAACATCCTGTTTAAGGCCAAACAGTTCGGCTTTCACCTGGAAAAGGACGACCCGTTCGTCTCCGAGCTGTTGGCCGAGATCAAGCAGCGGGAAAGCACCGGCTACGAATACGCCGCGGCCGAGGCCTCCTTCGAGCTGCTCCTGAACCAGACCCTGGGCCGGATGCGCCGCTACTTCTCCCTACTCAGCTTCCGGGTCATCGACGCCCGCCACGAGGACCAGGCCCAGCCTTGGGCCGAAGCCACGGTCATGCTCAAGGTGGGTGGGGTGGTGGAACACACCGCCGCCGCCGGGCAAGGCCCGGTCAACGCCCTTGACCATGCCCTGCGCAAAGCCCTGGAACGCTTCTATCCCAACCTCAAGGAAATGCGCCTCGTGGACTTCAAGGTCCGGGTGCTCTCCGGACGCTCCGGCACGGCCTCCCATGTCCGGGTACTCATCGAATCCGGGGACGCCCATTCCAGTTGGATCACCATCGGCGTGTCCCACAACATCATCGAAGCCAGCTGGCAGGCCCTGGAAGATTCCATGAACTACAAGCTGTTCAAGGACGACCAACGCAAACTGGAGCAGATCACCACGGGGAAATAGGGTGTTTTCCCTGGCATGGCAGAGGCACGGCGCGCCGTGCCCCTGCAACGTGGAAGTATAGCGAAAAGAAAGGGCCGAGGGTGTATCTCCTCGGCCCTTTTTTGATCTTTCGATATTATCCCCAGTTGACTCACAATAAGGCCAAAATCATATTTTTTTCGTCAACCTTGAGACTCACATTTATCGCAATAAATTAATATAATTAACTAAACCTCCATATAGACGGCGAGATGGGGCGACCATGGAATTCTCTTCGGTAACAAGTTGGCAGTATCCCAACCAGTTTCACACAGGAGTTTAACAGATTGAACGTCATTTTTTTTGAAAACGCAAGTGATTTCGGTGTGTTAAGTCGCCAATTCCTGTAAGACCCCACTGCTCACTCCGTAGCCCATGGCCTTCAGTATCTGGGCCTGGGCGTCGCTTGGTTCCTCAAGCTTGCGGGTCGCTTTTCGTGCCCCGGCATTCCAACAAAGACATGAATGGAGTGTGCGCATCTGCTGCATTGT